>CATPAW010000080.1 GCA_955652255.1 uncultured Chthoniobacterales bacterium
CCTGATCGTCGCGCGGACGTTCTCAAAAATTTACGGCATGGCTGGTTTGCGCTGCGGCTATTGCGTCGCGCAACCGGATACGATCAAGCGCATACATCCGTTTCAAATGTGGGACAGCGTCAACATCATGGCTCTCGCCGCGGCGAGCGCGAGCCTGGACGATCCCGATCAAGTAAACAATGGCCGGAAGATGAACAGCGAAGCGAAAGGCTTCACCACGTCCGAGCTCGACAAAATGGGCTACAAACTAATTCCGTCACAAGCGAACTTCATCATGTTCGATTGCAAACGCCCGGTCGTGCCGATCATCAAAGCGATGAAAGAAAAAAACGTTCAAGTCGGCCGCTTGTTCCCCGCGTATCCGAATCACATGCGATTGACGATCGGAAAGAAGTCGGAGATGGAAAGTTTCGTGGCGGCATTCAAACAAGTGATGGCCTAAGGTGGATCGAGCAGTCCCTTGTCCGCCGACGGACGGACTCGTCCCGTGGCGAGCTCGATGTTAGTTTAGGCAGCGCAGCTGCAATTGTTTAGCATCGCCCGACGGAGCGGCCGATCCACCTACAATCAATTCTCGACCAACCTAACGCCGTGCTTCTCGAGCATTTCGCGAAGCTCGGGATGAATCGTCTGTCCGTATTTCATCGCTTTGTTTACGGATTGCCCGGCGTTTTCCCAATCACCTTTGTATGCGTAGTAGTTCGCGTAAGTCAGATGCGCTACGCCACATGTCGGATCAAGGTCGAGAGCTTTATCCAGCATTTGTAAAGCTTCCGGGACTTTCCCCTGCTGCAGAAGCGCGTATCCCAAATTGGCGTAGGTATAAACGTACAACGTTTCTTTCTGCAGCGTTTCGCGGTAATACTTGATCGCTTCGTCGAGCTTGCCTTCCGCGCTGTAAACATTCGCGGCGCCAAAGTAAGCAGGCGCGAAATCCGGATCATGACGAATAGCCATCTGGAAGCGTCGCAGCGCGGTCTCGTAGTCGCCTTGCTGAAAATACTTCCAGCCAAGCTGGACCGCGTCCGGCGCGAAATGTTTCAAGTGACGTTTGGAATGCGGACCGGCTTCGGTTCCAATCGGTGACACAAGGCCGACGACAACCAGAGCGACGAGAGCGGGGCGCACAGGCTAAAAAGCGAGCAAGAATCGGGCGCGACGAGCCGAAATCGGCATCGTATCGGTGCTCGCCCTCAATAAGGAGAGCGGCATAAAAACAGCCTGAAAGAAAATCTGTCCCCGCCCGAAATCTCTGCATGAACAAACAACCCCTCAAACTGTTGCTGATAGCTGCCGCCTCCTTCATCGCCCTCAGTTTCAGTAAGGCGGACAAGTTTACCGAAGAAGAGCAGGCGCTTCTTGATAAAAACCGGATCATGCAAATGTACAAGCCCGACGAGCACAGTCGACATTTCATTGCTCATATTGAGTCGGCAGCCGATCCGAAAACCGGAGAGAAGCGAAAAATTTCCAAGGATGCTCAAGCAGTCCTTTGTTTTGTGTTCGGAATGGAAGACGCAAAGCCTGCGCGCGAACAAGGCCGCAGCATGGCCGAGAGTCATTACAGTCCGGAGCAGGCCCACGAATTCCTTTTTGCTCAGGGTTGGGACAAGTACCACGACCGGTTCTTCACCCGGTGTTATGTCCAGGAGGGTGAAGACGCCTACCAGAAAGAAGTAAAAGCGCAGCAGAAACCCGTCGATCAATCTTCGAGCAGCTAACGGCGTCTATTTCTTTTTGGGCGGCCGGAAACGGTACGTACAAAGCAAGAATCCTACAAGTGAGATAAAAAACCAAATCGTCTCATACGTCGTGGCTGTGTGTGGCTGACGCGAACTGTACGCGCGCCAAACATACAGCATGACGCCGAGGAAACCGAAGGACGCGACGAAGAGTGGCAACTGTCTGCCCATCGATCGCACCCAGTGATGCTCGTCAAACAATCGCTCTCCGACGAACAGGAGAAAGATTGACGAGCCAAATATGCAAACTTCGACAACGACTCGACGCGCGTCCTGCCAGAAGAAAAAAATCGTTTCAAGACTGTGAAACGAAGCGACAACTAGGGCTATTGCACCTAGGAGTAACATCACTGCGGCGGCCAGAATTCTTACCGTAGACAGACCGCCTTTTCTTAATCCGCGGAAGACCGGGAGAAACACGCCTTCGCGTAGACCGCCATCGTCTGCCTCGGCTACACTCGCTCCACGCTCGAGTACCGCGTCAATAGCTGCTCTAGGAAAAACCTTTGCGTTAATTCTCAATTGCTTGATCGCGCCGTCGCTAGGCTCGACGATCAATTGCAGCGGTCCCGACGTGCGTCTCCGAAAATCACACGTTAGAGACACCTTTTTGATTTGGTCGTTCCGAATGCTTCTCCGTCCTCGAAATAAACTCCGGAAAATAATTTCACTGGGAGTTAGTTCGATCTGAAAGCTCAGAAGCCAAGCAAAGCCAAGTAGCGAAACGAGAATAAGCGAAACCGCCAGTGCATCCAAACTACCCGATGTGGACACATCGGCCCACGCAATCAACAAAGCGCCACACGAAAGACCCCCGATTGGAAATCCACGAAGGTAGATCGATACCGTATCGCTTGTTCATCGGGGTAACAGTAAGAGATTTCTCGACTACGCTCGAAATGACAAAGCGCCGTTCTTGGCATCGACGTGGATGGTCTGGCCTTCGCGGACTTTGCCTTCGAGGATGTCGATCGACAGCGGGTCGAGAATTTCTTTTTGAATCGTGCGGCGGAGGGGGCGCGCGCCATAAACCGGATCGTAACCTTCGCGGGCAAGCAGCGCCTTGGCTGAATCGGAAAGATGGAGCGTAATCTTTTGCTGCTCGAGTCGTTTGGTCAGACGACGGAGCTGGATCTCGACAATCTTTTTCAAATCGTCTTCGGTGAGCCGATCGAAAATAATGATCTCATCGACGCGGTTGAGAAATTCCGGGCGGAAATGCGCGCGCAACGCGTCCATGACCAGACGCGACCGCGCTTCGCGTGATTCTTCCTCGGTGATGAATTGCGAGCCGATGTTCGACGTCATGATGATGACCGTGTTCTTGAAATCGACTGTCCTCCCCTGCCCGTCCGTGATCCGGCCGTCATCGAGCACTTGCAGGAGCACGTTGAACACGTCCTGGTGCGCTTTTTCGATCTCGTCGAAGAGAATGACTGAATACGGCTTGCGTCGGACCGCCTCGGAAAGTTGGCCGCCTTCCTCGTAACCGACGTAACCCGGCGGCGCGCCGATCAATCGCGCGACGGTGTGTTTCTCCATGTACTCGCTCATGTCGATCCGAATCATGGCGTTCTCGTCGTCGAACAAAAACTCCGCGAGCGCGCGTGACAATTCGGTTTTACCGACACCGGTGGGTCCGAGAAAAATAAACGAACCGAGCGGGCGATTCGGGTCCTGCAAACCAGCGCGGGCACGGCGGACTGCGTTGGCAACGGCTTTGATCGCTTCGTCCTGACCGACGACGCGCTGATGAAGATGCTCTTCGAGTTTGACCAGCTTTTCGCGCTCACCCTCCTGCAAGCGCGAGAC
>CATPAW010000081.1 GCA_955652255.1 uncultured Chthoniobacterales bacterium
CGCCGAACGCGACTGGTATTGGGGCCCTTCCGAGTGGAATTTCCTCCTGAATGACTTGGAACAGTATCTCGCGCCGAAAGGCCAAATATTTTTTTCATTAAACCGAAGTCGCCAGGAGGAAGATTATTACACGCCCGAACTGCGCGAGTTTTTCTTGAGTCGCGGTGCAAGCGTGGAGCGCGACCGAGTATTTTTCTCGAATGGCTTGCGACCGTGGACATCGTCCTCGACCATGCCGAGGCCGGCAAGCAAGAAATAGATTCGCCAATTCGCGGCGTCCGTCGTTGCTATAATTCAGGCGTTCCAGTCGGAGAGGACTGCGCTTTGTGAAAACCGCGCCGATGTTGGTGATGCGACTCTATTTCCTGGAGTCTGGCACGCTGTTCCGGGGTGAGATCCGCGGCCATTTCGCGATGGGCTTCCGCGATCGTTTCGTGGACGCGGCGCCCGGTGCTCCTTCGGATTTCTTCAAGTTGAGCAGCAGCTTTATCGGCAATCGGGGAGATTTTCGCGACCTGTTCGTCGGTGAGATGAAGCTGCCAGCGCAGGCGATTCCGCATCCTTTCGCCTAGGAGTGTCCGCTGCGGTCCGAAAAAGAGATGGCGCGCGTGCGAGGCGCCGAAGAAAGCGCCGGTCATTCCACCCGCAAGGAAGACGAGGACGAAGCCGACGATCAATTTCCATTTCAACGCCCGATTCATTGCAAAAACTCGTCCTGAATCGCCGAATCCGCGATCGCAAATTCATTGGCGAACGGCTCGCTCTTTTCCAGGTTCTGATTGGATTCACGGTAGGCGCCGGCGGTTGCGACAATCGTCACGGCCGCGGCCACAAGAGCGACGCGCCGAATGAGCCGCGCGAGGGTAAGCGCTGCGGCCTCCTCCCTGGTGCGCCACTGCGCCACCACGCGCGTGTCAAATCCAAACGGCGCTTCCAACTGCTTTTCGTCGCGAACCTGCGCGGCGGATCGCAATAAGCGATCAAGATCGACATCGTTCATAAATTTTCCTTTGCCGTAATTGTGATCAATTGATTTTTCATTTTCTGCCGTGCGCGAAACGCCCGCACTTTGATCAGGGACGTGCTCCAGCCAGTGATCTTGCGAATCTCTTCCACGGAACGCCCCTGCAGGTAAAGCAAATCGATTACAAGGCGTTCGGCCGGTTTCAGAAGATCGAGAAGATGTTCCACCAATTGGCGCGAAGCGAACCGCCGGTCTGGAGACAATTCGTCGGATGATGCGGCGAGATTTTCCACGACCGCCTGCTCTTCCTCGCTCAAATCGGCCTGTCGCAGCTCGGGCCGCACTTTCTCGGCTGCGATTTGATTAAGGCAGGTGTTAACGGCAATGCGGGAGACCCAGTGCTCGAGCGGCACTTTGCCGGAAAATTGGGATAACTTTTGAAATAGTTTGATAAAAATCATTTGGCAAAGATCCTCCTCGGAAGTTCGTCGCGGTCGATGAGCGCGCACCATTTTTGCAACAAACGGATAAAGCCGCCGCACCAGTTCGCGAGCCGCTTCATCGTCATGCTGGAGCGCAGCTTCAACCAGCGCGCGTGCATCATTATCATCCATGCAGTAGTCGAGATCGCATCCACACTATTAACTAAGACCGGCATGCGTGCGTTGCGGTTACAAGTATGTCGCCGTTAGATCGACAAGAGAAAATTGTAACCGGCGATGTCTTCCTCCGGTCATCAATTGTGAGCGAGGCGCAGAAGCGCCTGGCAAAAACACCAAACAGAACAAAAACTATGAAACGAAACTTATTTGCAATTGCAGCCGCAGGAACGATCGCGCTCGGCGGCTTCGCCGTTGCGCAACCGGAAGACGGCCCCGGTGGCAAAGGCGGATGGCATCGTCACGGCAATCCGCTCGAGCATATGACTGAAACATTGAAACTAACACCGGACCAACAGACGAAAGTCCAGCCGATCCTCGATCAAACCAAACCGCAGATCGTCGCCATCCACCGGGAGGCAATGGAAAAAACAAAGGCGGTGATGGACAAGACGATGTCGCAAATCCGGCCCCTGCTCACCCCCGAACAGCAGCAGAAACTCGATACCATGCGCAAAGCTCACGAGGACGTGCGCAACGCCCGCAAGGAACTGCACGACGCCACGAAGGAATAACCTCGGTTATTCGGAGAGAGGAGCGGCGGCGATCAGGAGAAGGGTCGCCGCCGCGTTCTTTTTTGCAAAACGGGATCGTAGCCACGCGCCACAGGTGCGTGGCTACAAAAGCGCTTCAACCTTGTTTTCCTCTCCAGGAAAACAGAAGCGTAGTCACCCCCAGCGCGGTGAGCACCGCCGCAGTGACGAGCCCGGTCCGAAAGATGAGCGCACGCGAGTGGAAATCGCTCTTCGAGTGAGCAGCCACTCCGACCAAAAAAAACAGCAGCGCGGTGTAGATCAAAATTAAACCGATCGCTTTTCCGGTATCGCTGGCGATTTTCATTTCAGGAATTGCAGAGCGTCGGTATCAAACCCAAACCTTAAAGTCGGCTTTCACAGAAACGCCCTACAAAATATCCGAGTGCGAGTCAACCGCCTTACAATCTCCTCGCCTGAGTAAATTTTACTTCGGTGACGGGGGATGACTTCGCCGCGATTGTTTTCAAATCGCTGATGCCGGTGTCAAAGCAGGATGGGGTTCACAGAGCCGTGGCGACAGTTGCGTCGGGCGATTCAATTTCCAGTCCCAATTCGCGCAACAACGCAAGATCGACATCCGCCGCCGGATTCTTTGCGGTGAGAAGTTTGTCGCCGAAAAAAATCGAGTTCGCGCCGGCAAAAAAACAGAGCGCCTGGCCTTCACGCGAAATTCTGGTGCGCCCCGCGGCGAGGCGCACACGCGCCTTCGGCAACGCGATGCGCGCGACGGCAATGAGGCGAACCAGCTCAAAAACATCCACCGGCGGTTGATCGGCCAGCGGCGTGCCCGGCATCGCCATCAAACAATTGATCGGCACGCTTTGCGGTGGTGGATCGAGTTCGCTCAAAATCTCAATCATGCGCAGCCGATCGTTTTCCGATTCGCCCATGCCGATGATTCCACCGCAGCAAACTGACATACCACTTTCCTGCACGGCGGCGATCGTGTTCAGGCGATCTTCGAACGAATGCGTGCTCACAATCTCGGGATAAAATTCGGGCGAGGTGTCGATGTTGTGATTGTAAGCCGTCACGCCGGCAGCCTTGAGTTTGCGCGCTTCCACCGGACCGATCTCGCCGAGCGTGACACAAACTTCCATGCCGAGCTGGCTCACTTCTCGCACGATCTCGAGCACGCGCTCGAACTTCTCCGTCCTATCCCGCACGCCGCGCCAGGCCGCGCCCATGCAGAAACGCGTCGCACCCTGCGCTCGTGCTCGTCGCGCCGTGGCTGTAATTTTTTGGATCGACAATAACTCCTCGCGTTCGAGGCCGGTGGAGTAATGAGAAGATTGCGCGCAATAGGCGCAGTCTTCGCTGCACCCGCCGGTCTTGATGCTAAGCAAACTGCAACGCTGCACATCTTCACCGCGCCAATGCTCGAGATGCACCGAACGGCTGTGCGAAATCAAATCGAAAAGCGGCTGATGATACAGTGCGTGCAGCTGATCGAATCTCATCGGGGCCGCTAGGCTAAATGAAAAATCGACAATCGAAAATCGAAAATCAATTCACCCACTTCCCGCCTTCGGACGTAAGGACCGGCAGTTCTTCCATCATGAACTGCGTTTTGCCGATCGCGCCGATCATGTGCGTGCCGGTGGCATTGTACCATTTTTTCGACATGCTCTCGCCGGTATGACAACCCCAGCTCCTGACGTACGCGCCATGTAGGAAATCGCGCCGCTCAATCTTGCTCAGCTCGCTTTCGTGCAGCCATGATTTCGACGCGCTATCGAGCAGGTTGCTGTAGTCGAACATGAAGCAGGCCCGGTTCGAGTGCCCGAAGTATTCGAAACCGACAATCTTCATCCGGTCGCGCCCGGCATTCAGGTAATTGATCACGTCGGCGCCGCTCTGGAAATAAATCAAGTTGAGATGAAACTTGTCCGCAACGGAGTCGATGAAGCTGATCAGGTCCTGGTGCTCCTGTGCGGCGCGATCAAGATAACCTTGTTTGTAAACCAGCCAGGTGATCTTGGCGTCCGGCCCGAGACCAGTGCGAAGCTGTTCGGTGCGCAGGCGCGCGGCATGCACAAAATTCGCCCACCAATGATCGTGCGGATAGGCTTTGTATTGTTCCCACTGATACAGCGACGGTCCGCCCACCACCACAATCCATTCCCCGGGCGGACGGGCGGCCGCCATCGATCCAATCGCCATGATCGACAATGCAAAAACGAGCAACAGGCGTTTCATCTAGTGAAGGAGAGCACTATTTATGCAGGAGACGAAAATCTGCAAGTGAGGTGAGCGGTAGGGCGAGACTCTGTCGAGCCGACGAACATCTGCCGTTGGCTTTCCATGGGACGACAATGTCGTCCCCTACAGCGCAGCATCAAATTCGCCTCGAATTAAATCCTTATTCGTTTGTCGCTTTCGAATGAGCGCGAATTTATCGCCGCGCACCAAAGCTTCGCCCGGCAGAGCGCGCGAATTGTAATTCGACGCCATGACAAAGCCGTAAGCGCCCGCGCTCATGATCGCGAGCAGATCGCTTTCCCGCAGCTCCGGCATTTCGCGGTCACGCGCAAAAAAATCGCCCGTCTCGCACACCGGACCGACGATGTCGATCTTGTCGCGCTCGCCACCTCGCTGCGATTCACGCAGCGGAACGATCTCGTGATAACTATGGTAAAGCGCCGGGCGAATCAGGTCGTTCATTCCGGCATCGACAATTGCGAATTTTTTCTGGCCGGTTTGCTTGAGGTAACGGACGCGCGTGAGCAAAACACCGGCGTTCCCGACCAGCAATCGCCCGGGCTCGAGCAGAATTCTTAATTTCGCTTCGCGCAGCGGCGGCAGAATCGCATCGACATATTGTTGGATCGACAATTGATGTCGCGCGGGTCCTTCTTCCTTCCACCAGCCGCTGCTGCCGCTCACAAACGACGATTCGTAAACAATCCCGACTCCTCCGCCGACGCTAAAAAACTTGATCCCGTATTTGCTTTTTAATTCGCGAACCAATGGCGCGACCTTCTTGATCGCGTCCACGAAGGGCCGCGTCTCGATGATCTGCGAGCCGATGTGCATTTGCACGCCGACGATGTCGATGTTGGGCATTTTCGCGGCGCGCTCATAAACCGCGGCGGCGTGATCGAGCGCAATCCCAAACTTATTTTCGCTTCTGCCGGTGGAGATATACTCGTGCGTCGTTACATCGACATCGGGATTCACGCGCAACGCGACTGGGGCGCGCGCGCCTTTGCTCGCGGCAATCTGGTCGATGTAATCCAGCTCCGCTTCGCTCTCAACGTTGAAACTGTAAACGCGTTGTTCGAGCGCGTACTCGATTTCCTCGCGCGACTTTCCGACGCCGGCAAAAGTGCATTTCGCTGGATCGCCTCCTGCGGCAAGGACGCGGAAAAGTTCGCCACCGGAAACGATATCGAACCCGGCTCCTTCTTTGGCAAACAAACTCAGGATGGCGCGATTCGAATTCGCTTTGACCGCATAACAAATCAGATGATCCAGCGGCGCGAGTCCGCCGGACGGACGGATTCGTCCCGCGGCGAACGCGGCATCGAGTCTGCTGTAATGATCGAGAATCGTTCCCGCGCTGTATACGTAGAGCGGCGTCCCAAATTCCTGCGCAACCCGCGCAAGATCGACATCTTCGCAATGAAGCTTCCCTTCGCGGTAATGAAACGAATGCACTATGCCAATGCAATTCGCTAAAGCGCGAGCATTCTCAAGCAGATGTTGAGCGCCCCGATCAATGCCACTCCAATCGAAAAGCTCGTCACGACCAGTCCCTTTCCATGCTTGATCATTTCCCCTAAAACGGCGTGCGCGGCCAGGTAGAAAAATCCGCCGCCGACGTGGGCCATAATTAAGCCGAGCCAAAACGTCGAAGCTCTGGCCAGGAAAAGAAATCCGATCGCTCCGCCGAAGAGCGTGGTTGCTTCGGTGGCCGCAACCCAGCCGATGGTGATCATGCGCTTATAGCCTGCGCCGATCAAAAGGCTGCCGAGCGCGAGACCTTCCGGAAATTTGTGAATGCACAACGCAAGAAATAACGACCATCTTGACGCTTGCGTCGCCTGGGTTTCCTGACCAATGCTCAGGGCTACGCCGTCGGTCGTGCTATGAATGGCCAACGCAATAATTAGGACGGTGGCGATTTCGTTAAAGTGCCGCGCCGCGTCTTCGTCGAAATGACTGGCCGCGCAAGCAGGGCAAACGTGATGAACAAATTTGCTGATGAAGAAAAATAGCGCGTAACCAGTCGCGGCCGCCGCCGCGACTGCCCACCAATTACTGTTCTCCAAGCTTTCGGGGAGAATCGCAAAGAGGGTGACCCCGAGGAGCGTGCCCGCGGCCAGACTGATCAACGCACAAAGCGGTTTGTGCGCTAACCGCAGCGACGTGCTGATCGATCCACCGGCAAGGGCGAAAGCGTAGGCGGCGACGACCTGCCATAAAATAACCTGGCTTTTCATCTTGTTGCTTTTGGCGAAAAATCGACACGCCGAGAGGGCAGCGGCTACAGCGCTGAAGCGCGCACCCGATTGCGAATTACAGCGTAAACCGAAACGACGATCAACAACACACCGAACGTGCAGACGATCGCCGCACCGGAAGGTAAATCCCACCAAAACGACAGAAACAAGCCAGCGATCCCACCGATGAGCGCGATGATCCAACCGATCAGCAAACGCCTGCCGAGCGTGTCGGCGAGATTAATTCCGCATACCGCCGGCGCGATCAGATAGCTGAAGACAAGCAGGACCCCAGCGATCCGCACGAAAATCGTGACCACTAAACCGAAGGCGGCGTAGAAAAGAAAATCCCACCAGCGCACGCGCAGGCCCTTCGTATACGCCCCGTCGCGGTCGAAAGACACGAGTAGGAAATTCTTGCGCAATACAAAATGCAACAGCCCGACCGCGACAAAAAGGGCGAAGCATTTCCAAACTTCTTGGGGCGTCACCAGGAGGATGTTTCCCACGAGCATGTTCTTGATTTCCGAATCGCCTTCCGCGGCGCGACTGAGGAGCAAGACCGCTGCAGCGGCGGCCACCACGTACGAAATTCCGATAACTGCTTCCTGCGGAATCTGGCTCGTCCGTTTTCCGGTCACGGAAAAAACTGCGGCGCCGACGAGCGTGAAGCCGAGGCCGATGGCGAAGGTCTTTGGACTTTGTAAATCCATGTGCAGTAGCACGGCCAGGCAGATCCCGAGCGACGCCATTTGCGCCATGGCGATGTCGATGAAAATGATGCCGCGCTGGACGACGTGCAGGCCGAGATAAACCAGCAGCCAGGGCAACAACACGCAGGCCACAATGGGCCAAAACATTACCTCAAACATAAATTTCCGACCTCGGTAAGGCGACGCTCCGCGGAGCCGTTGAATTCGTAGGCTCGACAGAGTCTCGCCCGACCAAATGATTTATTTTTCATTTCAGCGCAGCCGCCAGCCGCGAGACGAGTGTGTCGATCAACTTCACGTAATTATCGGTCCCCGGCAGGCCGCCTGGGAATTGCGCAAAGTCCACCACCTTCGCGCCAGTCGCGCTCGCCACTTTCTCCGCGATTCTCCGGTCGTGAAACGGCTCGACCAAAATGACTTTTATCTTTTGCGCCTTCATCTGCGCAATCACTTCGGTCAGGTGCGAAGGCGAAGGCGGGATGCCAGGCTTCGGCTCGAGGAAGATGTCGATGTTCAAACCGAAGCGGTGCGCGAAATAAACCCATGAATCGTGGTAGGCGACGACGTTAAGGCCTTTGAACGGCAACAGCGCAGCGCCCCATTCCTGCAACTTCGCGTTGATGGTCGCTTCGAACTTCTTGTAGTTCGCGTCGTAAACGGCCGCATTGGCCGCATCGAGCGTGGAAAAGGATTGCGCGATATGTTGGGCAATCGCTTTGGCAATGATCGGGTCAACCGTGAAATGCGGATTGCCGAGCGCGTGCACGTCGCCCGCCGCGCGCGTTACGTTCGTGGGCACGTTCATAAGGCGAACGCCGGCCGAGGCTTCAACCCGGCCTGGTTTGCCGATCTCGATTTTTGGGTTGCGCGCGTTTTGAAGGAGCGGCGGCAACCAGCCGATCTCAAGCTCCGCGCCGCCGTCGATCAAGACATCAGCATTGCGCATCGACACTACGAAACTCGGCCGCGCATCGACGAAGTGCGGATCTTCCGTCGCCTTTGCGAGCGTCACGACTTCGACTTTGTCACCGCCGACCTCGCGCGCGAGCGAGCCGAAGTCCGGCAGCGTCGCCACGACGTTGAGTTTGGCGTGAGCGGAGAAACCGCATGCCAGAATTGCGGACAGGATCAACAGAATTTTTTTCATGAGTTTAGAATTTGTGTGCGCCGTGGGAGCCGAGAATGAATTCGAACTGAAGAAAGACCGAATCGACATCGCGACCCGCCAGGAAAAAGTTTTCCTCGAGGAAATCGTGGTTGTACTGCAACCGGATTTTTGAAAACTCGGTCGGATACCAGGTCAAGTTGGCGCTGATGCGCGAGCGCGTTTGCCGGTCGGGATCATCGGTGAAATGCGAGTCGGTGTCGTACAGGTAGTCGCCGCGCACGCCGACGACCCAGCCTTTTTTGAATCCCCACATTACTTGCGAATACATTCCCCAATCGTGGAACGTTTCGGCCACGGGGAAGGATTCGTTCATCCCGCGGCCGGCTTCGAACCGGCGATACATCACTTCGGTTTGCCATTTCACAAACGGAAACCCGCCCTCGGCATGGGAGCTTTTCCATTTGTAAAGAAAATCGCCACCGTAAATCTGCGTCCGCGAATTGGCGCCGGTTTCATTTGATCCGAACGCGCCGGAAGCTCCTGCGAGCACGACCTGCGTCGGGCTAAGATCGACAGAATTTTCCCAGCGCGGGATCCAGACGAAATCCTGCAAGCCGCGGGCTTCGCGGTCCGTCGTCATGCGGCCGAAAAAGATGCCGCCATCGCCGGGATTCCGAAATGAGTAACCGGTGCCGCCGCGGCCATTTTGCACGGCAAAGATTACCTGCGAATACCACGGCACCGGCACGATCCACGAGATTTGCGCGCCGACGCCGCGCAACCCGTCCGGGCCAAGCAAACGGCCGTGAACAAGCGGCGCGTCGGCAAAATCCCAAGTGTGCGGATGCGTTGGATTGATCCGGCCGAACGCGGCGAAGAATTGTCCGGCTTTGAGTTGCAAGTTAAAGGGCAAGCTCGTGGTTTGCAGAAATGCCTCCTCGACTTCGACTTCGGTCTTGTTGTCGTTGTCCAATTTGAAAACAATGTTGGCAAAACCTTCGAAGTAAGGATCGACCGCGCCGTCAAAGGCGAGCTCGATGTTGCGCGCATTGAAACCGCGCTGTTGCGGATCGTGATCGCCCACTTCGATGTGATCGAGGTCGCGCGCGCTCGAGTAAGCGAGTGCGAACAATCCGTCGAAAGAAATGTTCATGTAATTTTTGCCGCCACCGATCGTAATCGGTTGCGCTAACGACGCGCCCGCCCCGCTGCTTGAGATCGTTTCTGGTGCCGATGTTACGACCGAGGTGTCCGTGGTCGGAAAACTTCCCGGCGCGGGGGTGCCGCTTACCGCCGGCGCAGTTGTCGATGAAACAACTGAGGTGTCTTCGGTTGGAAAACGTGGTGGTGCGCTCGCGGCGGGTGCGGGCGAACCGGCCGCGCCGGCAATGGGGGAAGGCTCCGGATTTTGCGGCGGCGGCGCCTCCCCCGCGAAGTTCGCTTTTTCCAGTGCAGCCTGCTGATCTTTCACTTGCTGTTGCAATGTCTTCACCGTCTCAGTGAGCGATTGCACTTGCTGACGCAGCGCTTCCACATCGGCGGCGCTGGCCGGCGTTGCATTTGAAACGGCGGACGCCGGCGATGAATTGGGAGCAGGCGCCGCTTCCTGCGCAGAAGCGATCGCCAGCGGGAAAATCGCCAGCGTTACCAAAATAAATTTTCTCATTCAAAACTCCTGATCAAAAACTCGGGCGTCAGCGCCCGATCGATTCAAATCTGCTGCGTTCGGCGAACGTTGATTCAGCGGCGTGAGGAACGCGCTAACCGCCGCTATCCCACAGACGCGGGGAAGAATCAACGCTTCAGGAGTGCGCGGGCGGCGCGTGCTCGAAAATGCTCGCGCCGAGGAATGGCGATTGGACCCATTGCGGATCCAATGCTGGAATTTTCGAAAATTGAGCGGCGGCGGCAGGCGAGGCGACGAGCGGCGCGGGCGGGGCATGATGATAATTGCCCGCAGCGACAAGCGTGACCGCGCATTCATGCTGGCTGCGCTTCACATCGGGATGAAAGCGCTCATGCAGGCGCGGTGACGCCGAAAGCGCCATCGCGAAAAGAAACGCGCCGAGCAATCCGCATGCAACGGTGCTGCGGCAAAGCTGAGAACGTTTGAGGATGGTCTCGCCCCGCATGTCAGCGGACTTTGATTTGTCCGGGCGAATTCTCAAGGCAAATCTTTTCGCATAAACGAATGACATCCGATTCAGAACAGCCTATTTGATGCCGCTGTTCGCAGGTTTATCATTAGCGGATGACCGCCAGCGGACATGATTCTGAAAGTCACCACCCTGCGCATTCGCATGGTGAGCACTCGCATGGACTCGTCGAACATGCGCAAGATCATCATCAAAGCGGGGCGGCCGAATATGTTCGTCTCGGGCTGATGGCTTTGGTCATCGCGGCGAGTCTGACCGGCTGGTGGCGGCACTGGATGCCGCGCGACTGGCTGGCGTTTGCGGCCACGCTCATCGGCGGGTTCCCTATCTTCGCCGAAGCGTGGGAGAACCTGCGCAAGCGGCGCATGACGATGGAGCTGTCGATGACGCTCGCGCTCATTGCCGCGCTATGCATCGGACAATTTTTAACCGCGCTCGTCATCGCGTTTTTCGTGCTTTTCGCTGAGCTGGTCGAAGACTACACAGTCGGCGGCGGGCGGCGGGCGATCCAAAGTCTTATTGATGCCCTGCCGCGCCGTGTAACCGTGCGTCGCAACGGCGAAGAGCGCGAACTGGGCACGCACGAAATCGCCTCCGGCGAGACCATCGTCATCCGACCAGGCGAACGCATTCCCGCCGACGGCGTAGTGAGCAAAGGCCACAGTTTCGTGGACCAATCTTCGATCACCGGCGAGTCGTTGCCGATCGAGAAAGTCGAGCAGAGCAAAGTTCTCGCCGGCACGATCAACAAAGACGGCGTGCTCGAAGTGTGCGTCGAGAAAATCGGGCGCGATACCACCTTTGGCAAAATCATTGAGATCGTCGAGCAAGCAGAGAAATCTCGCGCGCCTGTGCAGCGCATCGCCGATCGGCTGGCGGCGGGGCTGGTGTATTTTGCGTTCGCCGCGGCGGTGCTCACACTCATCGTCACGCGCAATATCACGTCCACCATTGCGGTGATCATCGTCGCTGGCGCATGCGGTGTGGCGGCGGGCACGCCGCTCGCCATCCTCGCAGGAATCGGCAGCGCCGCCCGGCGCGGCATTATTACTAAAGGCGGACTTTACCTCGAGCAGCTCAGCCGCATCGACACGATCGTTCTGGATAAAACCGGCACGCTCACTCTCGGTATTCCCGAAGTGACCGCTGTGCGCGCGCTCGACGACGTCACCGAGAACGACGTGCTCCAGACCGCTGCGATCGCCGAGCAGCATTCCGAGCATCCGCTCGGCGAAGCTATCGTGCGTCGCGCCCGTGAGCGCAATTTGCCGTTGCGCGAGTATTCGCACCTGCGTTACTCGCCGGGCAAAGGAATCGTCTGCGAGGAATCGGGCACACGCATCCTCGTCGGCACGCGCGCGCTGTTTGAAGAGCAGGGCGTCGCGGTTCCGGCCAATGCAGTTTCCGAAGTTGCCAGTCACAATGGCGCTGGCAAAACTGTTGTGCTGGTCGGGCGCGACCGGAAGATTCTCGGCGCTGTGACGCTGGCCGATCAGCTTCGCGCCGAAGCGAGGCAAGCAGTGAACGATCTCAAAGCGAAAAATTATCGCGTCATCCTGCTCACTGGTGACAGCTCCGACACCGCACGTGTCATCGGTCGCGAGTTGGGCGTCGATGAAGCGATCGGCAATCTTTTGCCCGAACAGAAAGTGAAAAAAATTCGCGAGTTGCTGCGCGCCGGTCGCAAAGTGGCGATGGTCGGCGACGGCGTGAACGACGCGCCCGCGCTGGCCGAGGCGACGGTCGGCATCGCGATGGGCCAGGGCACCGACGTGGCGCTGGAAACCGCCGACGTCACTCTCATGACCAGCGACCTCTCGCGCCTCGTGGAAGTTCTCGCGATCAGCAAACGCTGTTACCGCGTGATCGTGTTCAATTTCTGGGGCACGATTGGTGTGGACACGGCCGGGATCGTGCTCGCCTTTTTCGGAATGCTTGCCCCGATCTTTGCCGCGCTCATTCATGTCGGCTCCGAGTTGGCGTTTATTCTTAACTCCGCGCGTCTGTTTCGTCACAAGAGCATCCTTCCGGATCATTCATCGTGAACCTCGCACTCACCTCCTTACAGGTTGCTTCCGGGAAGGAGGCAGCCTATCAGGAATGGTCAAATCACAGTCGCTCGAACCGGTCACGCGTGGGCACTACATGGGGGAAACTGATCTGCTCGCGTCGCCGACTCGCGCGGCTGAATCGCTCGCGCCGGGCGTCTGGGAACGACTACAGACGATTCGGCAGCGGTATGATCCCCAAGGGCTGTTCTACGGCCACATTGGCCAGGCGTGAGCCGCGGATTTAACCCATTTCATGTGCTAAGCAAGTAATTGCGCCGAGGGTCGTGCTCTTTCCATCCGGCGAGAAAGATCGACAACGAGTGAGATCGCGACTAAGTCATCACGCGAGCGGCATGGCGCGGGTTCTAAACCATAAGTTTCGGCAGTTGCTCTTGCCGGTGGTTGGCATTGTCCTGCTCACGGTTGCGACTCGCCTTCCATCGCTGGTCCATTCGCGGCCGATCGATGATGAAGCCGTATATTCGATAGTTGCGAACGAAATTGTGGACGGCGGTCGGCCCTATATCGATGCGGTCGAGCGCAAACCACCGCTGTTGTTTTGGACCTATGCGGCCGTGTTCAAAACTCTGGGAAAGTTCAACTGGCACGCCCTGCACTCGGTCGCGCTAGTTTGGACGCTTGGCACGATGGGGGGCCTTTATTTGATCGGCGATCAGTTGTTCGAACCTGAGACCGGGCTGGTCGCGGCGCTTCTTTACAGCATCTTCCAGCCATGGCTGACCTACAAAAACCTGGCATTCAATGGTGAGATGCTCATGAATCTTCCTATCGTTTGGTCATGGGCCATCGCTTTGAAGCGAAGATCATCGCGGTTACGACCCGAACTCTTAGCCTCCGGATCGCTGCTATGCGCCGGATTTTTACTCAAACAGCCGGGAGCAATCGCGGCAATCCCGCTCGGTATCTATTTGCTTCTTCCGAGCTATCGCGCAAGTCGCCGCTTGAGCCAAAGCGCTTCGATCATTCAGGTGGCTATGCTTTGCGGCGGTTTCTTTGGGTCGCTGGCCATCGCCATCATTGTACTCTGGAAGCAAGGCATTCTCGACGATGCGTTCTATTGGACAATTGCTGTGCATACAGTGCCGCACGTGTTTTGGACCAAGGCGCTCCTTCTAACGCTCGCATTCGTGGGCGCTTGCTTGCCGCTGGTGATCGGTGCGGCGCTGGGGCAACGAGATCACGCCCGTCTCTGGGCAGGCGTGGAGGCGGAGCGGGTAGCGTTGCTTGCGCTGCTCGTGGTGTCCGCGATTGGCGCGGCGGCAGGGGGACGTTTCTACCCCCACTATTATATTCAGTTGATTCCGCCGCTGGCCTTGCTTGCCGCGCCATTTTACACGCGACTTCTATCGCCGAACATGCAGCCACGCCATTGCTTCATGCGGCTTGGGGTAATGTCCAGTTGGCTCGCGCTAACCGCAGTCGCGTTCTCAATTTCACACTGGCTCGGCCTCGCCTCGCAACGCGCCCCGTCCGAAGCCGGACAATTTCTGTTAAAGCATTCTAAGCCGGAGGAAAGGATTTTCGTCTGGGGTCATGCACCGAACATATATCTCGATTCCCACCGACGGCCGGCTTGTCGTTACATTCTTACCTTTCCGCTCACCGGCTATATTTTCGGTGGACGGGTGCCGGGCATCGACAGTCGCAAGCGCATCATGCCGGAAGCCTGGGCCACTCTCGAACAAGATTTTCGCAAGCATCCGCCGAGCTACATCGTCGATACCGAGTCCGCTCGCAGCGGGAATTATCCAGTGCAGGACTTTCCGATCCTGGCCAAATTACTGGCCGAACGCTATCTGCCGATAGCGCGAACAAGCGACGGCATGATTTATCGACTGGATGGTTCTTTCCGCTGACTGGGCCCAAAGTGATCGCGCGGCTGGACAGTGCCGGACCGTTGAGTTAGTGGATTGTGCTGATGTTAACCCCCGCAAAAATTTATTTCATCGTTTTCGGTGTTCTCACGATTGCCGGCGGCATCCTCGGTTACGTGAAAGCGGGGAGTTTACCGTCGATCATTGCCGGCTCGATTACCGGCGTCTTGTTGCTCATCGGCGGATCGCTTCTGCCGGAGCATCGCGCGATTGGACTGGCCACCGGCTTCGTGATTTCTCTTCTCCTCGCCGCGCAATTCATTCCCAAATTTATTCGGACCGGCAAGGCGATGCCCGCGGGCATGATGTCGATCTTGAGTGTCATCGGCCTCATCATTGCGCTGATCGCTTGGGTGAAAAAATAATCGCGTGGCAAGAATTCGTCTGCGGACGTGGCGGCGGCTGGTGCTGTTTTTGCTGGCGGCGATTTTCGTCGGGATTGTTTATCGCTGGATCTCGCTGGAACGGCTTCAGCATTTTGCACCGGCAGAGATAAAAGCAACACCGACGCTTGAACCAACACCAACTCGGCCACCAGTCATCACGGGTAAGCTGGACACCGCGAAGTTGTTCAACGGGATCACGATTCACGCCACGGTCGAAACTCCGTCGGGCGCTGATGCAACGACGGAACGCGTCGACCCGGAGAGTTACGTTCTCGATCTAAAATTGCAGGCGCGCCTGCCGTCGCCAAATCGGACGATCGAGGAACTGGCCAAAGTCGGCCCGCAATTGCCGGCGTTGTTGCCCGGACTGGCGGCCACGTTCTCGCCCGATCCGGTTTCGCCGCTTTTTGCCGAGCTTTACAACACCAAGGTAAAAGTGTTGCGCGAAAATCTTGTCCGTCTCGATCTGCTTCTCTCGCGGCATAATTTTTACGATTGCCAAACGGTGCTGCGACTGCAACACCCGCAGAGCCATCGCAAGGCACTCCTGCTCCAGGCGGACATGGACGTCGATGACGACGGCTCGGACGCGGACCGCATGCCGATCGGAACCGGGGCGCCGACTAATTTCAAGCCATTCACGAGTTATAAGTGGCCAAAGAAAACGCCGGCACCGAATCCGTATCTCCCGGCGACGGAAGACCGACTGAAACGCGCGGAAGACGAGTTCGCGCTGAAGACGACCACGCCGGAACGCAAACGTGAGTTGCGCAACGCGATCACGCAACTGCGCGCTGAAGTCACGACGCTCAAAAAGTATAGCTTCCTCATCGGCGCGACCGACCCCTACATCGTGCTGCCCGGCTCTTTCACGCACGGCCGCGACGCCACCAAGGTGGGTGATTACGCGGTGGCAATTTTCGGCAACACAATCTATCCCGCCATCGTGGGCGACATTGGGCCAAACGACATAGTCGGCGAAGCATCATTTCGCATCGCGAAAGAAATTAACCCGCAATCCACGCCGTACAACCGGCCGGTGAGCGATCTCAAAGTGACCTATTTGATTTTCCCTGGAACAGCCGACACGCCCTTCGGTCCGCCCGATTTGGACAAACTTCAGGTGCGTTGCGAAGCGCTCGTAACCGAGATCGGGGGCGCGACCGTGCCGCTGCATCATTGGGAAAATATTATTCCTCCACCGCCGACGCCCCCGCCAACGCCGAGCCCGACGCCAACTCCAACAGCAACGTCAACGCCAATGGTTGCGCCAACATCGACGTCGTCACCGGCTCTTTCTCCATCAACCAGTCCGTCGGCATCACCCTCAGCCGCATTTGCGTTTCCGATTCAAAGCCCGGGCGTCACAGCAACTGCATCGCCAACTCGTTAAGCGCAGCGTCTGCCGGAAGGATCAGTCGTTCGGGAAATAGCCAGGCGGATCGAAAGGCGGTGGCGCGAAGACGTCGGGTCGTTCGAGGAAAACGCGTCGACGCGGAGATGGGACGAATGCGTCTTCGTCATCTGATCGTGACCTCACAGTCACGAGGCGGCCGGACGGCAAACGCAGAATCACTCTCCCGTCAGGCGTGGTGCCAACGAATCGGGCGCGCCCCCAACCATGATGGAGCGGCGCCAGTTCCGGGTCCTCTTCGTTAGCCAAAGCTCGGGGAATACGCGTACTCGATGTACGGGAAGATGCCGACGCGAGCGCCTTCTTCTTGCTGCGCGAACTCGACGGCGCCGCAGGTGCGGCGGTGTTTGCAGCCGAGGCGATTTGCGCTGAAGCGCTCGCAGTCGGCGTTGGTGCATTGACAGGATTTGAAATCGCGTCCGGTTGCGTATTCGAGGTTTGCGCCTGTTGAGCACTCGGTGACAAATTTTGACTTGAATTTGACGCCGCTGGTCCCGCGTTCGTGACCGGCTGATTTGCAACAATGGGAGCAGCGGTCGCCGTTTGCGATGGCATGACTAACGACGCATCCGGCACGCCGACCATTTTCGCAGTCCGATGCCAAAGGGGTATGGCGTCCGGGAAAAGATACGCGCCGAGGGCGGTTGCGGCGAGAAGCAGAACAGCGACCGCGAGGAATCCGCGCAACACTTGCGCCAGTGGCGTTTTCGGTTCTCTCGGTTTTTTCGGTTTTTTCGGAATCACCGCTGCCAGCGGAATTCCCAAACGGCGGCCAATGGCCTGACGCCTCTCGATTTTTGTCAGGCAGTCCCGGAGTTCACTTTCGAATGCGACCGGGTCTTGCGGACGGTTCTCTGGATTTTCGCGCAGCATGTGCACGAGCAAATTCCTCAGCGCTCTTGGCGCCCGTCGCAATTCGGGTAAACGTCCTGCGCGCAAACGCGCTTTCATCCCGCTCACAACGAGCGGCACCGCGCCGGTGAGCAGAAAACACATCGTAGCGCCCAGTGAATAAATTTGTGATTGGAAATCAATCTCGTGATCGAGCAACTGTTCCGGGCTTGCGAATTGCGGCGCTATCGACGGAGCCAGTTCGCGCGCTTCGCTGCTGTCCGAATGCAGCGGCAGGCCAGCGAGACCGAAATTCAAAAGTTTCACAAACGGCCAGCCGCCGTCAGGCGATTGGCCATGCACGATCATAAGGTTGGAGGGCTGAATGGCGCGGTGCGTTAAACCGAAGAACGCAGCGGCCGCGACCGCTCTCACTACCTGCAGCCCGATACGCAGGACCGCGTCGGCCGGCATCGGCCCATGTGCAACGACCCAGGAATCAACCGTTTCGCCTTCCATATATTCAGAAACCAAGCCGAAATAATCGTGCTCGACCCCAACCGCTAAGACTTTCGCGATGTTGACGTGATCGAGTTTTTGCGCCGTGCGCGCGCGTTCCTTGAATTGCTTGCGTTTCGTTCGATCGACGATCGCGAGCGGGATCAATTGCAGCGTGACCGGTTCCTTCGAGCGCGTGTCGATGGCTTTGTAATTCGTCGCCGCGCCCGTCCGGCTGACTTCGTTCGGCGAGCCATCCTCGTTCGCGCAGATCCGGTAATGTTTGAAAAAAGTTGTCTCCTCCATAAAGTGGCGATTCGACAAACGTGCAGGCCGCCGCGCATGTCCACTGAAATAAACAACCGCAACGCGCCCGGAGTTGCGCGCGTGATGCTTGGCTACCCCGCTTGGATTCGAACCAAGAATAACGCCTCCAAAGGGCGCTGTGTTACCTAAGGAGAGCGATTCGTTTGACGGATTGTTGCCGAATAGCACAGCTCAGACGCGCCAGACTTACAGTTGCCAGCATCCTTTACACACTGATGCCGGTTTCGATTCTTCAGTGGACATTATGTTCCAGTAATCGCGTCGGCCAAGCTTGGCGAAGTTTGGAATAAACGGGATTAAAAGTGGTCAGCCAAGTTAAAAAGTCTTTCCGTAGCTGGCTAAAGATTTTGCGCAACTCTCCCAGACTAAGTTGACGATGCCCGTGCTGTCGATCGGCGGAGAAAAGTCACTGGGAAACGAACTCGCGCAACAGATGAAGCTAGTCGCGACCGATGTAACGGTTGTCGTGTTGAAAGACACCGGCCATTGGATCCTCGAGGAACGGCCCAAGGAAACGACCGACGCGCTCGTTAAGTTTCTTTGAGATCGCTCAAGCGGCCCGGACAGGTTCGGGCGAGTACATCGACGCGACGAAACCGATTAGCGCATTTCGTGACTTTGCTGGATTTCTACGCAAAACCGCAGGAATCAGCGCGTTAACTGCATTCGCTGCAAATCGGCGTATTGCAGATTCACGCAGAATTACGCAATTCTCGTGTCCAAATTTGGCCGAAAGCCGCAGTCTCGCACGCGGCGTGCGCGCGTTAGTTCTGACGAGACCGGTGCAGTTAGACCTTTAGCAGTCGGTCAAAGAACGCGCGGTACCGCTGTAGGGCTACACGCAGGTCTTCGGTCGAGACGTTGTCGCCGCGACCCCACTGCCCTTCTAGTTTGGACCGCTC
>CATPAW010000082.1 GCA_955652255.1 uncultured Chthoniobacterales bacterium
AGGTCGCATTCCTCACTCGGGTTTTCCAGATTGATCGTCGGCGGAATGACGGAGTCGCGAATGGCGAGCGCGCACGCGGCCATTTCCACGCCACCGGCGCCGCCTAACATATGGCCGGTCATCGATTTGGTGGAGCTGATCGAAACTTTGTAGGCGTAATCGCCGAAGACCTTTTTGATCGCGCGCGTCTCAATAATATCGCCGATGTCTGTGGAGGTGGCGTGGGCGTTAATGTAATCGACCTGGTCGGGAGAAATGCGTGCGTGTTCGAGCGCGAGTTGCATGGCGCGCGCAGCGCCTTTGCCATCCGGCGGCGGAGCGGTCATGTGGTAGGCGTCGGCAGAAAGTCCGTAGCCCGCGAGCTCGCAATAAAATTTTGCGCCCCGCGCTTTCGCGTGTTCCAGCTCTTCGACCACAACTACTCCCGCGCCTTCGCTCATGACAAAGCCGTCGCGATCTCGGTCGAATGGGCGCGAGGCGCGCTCGGGTTCATCGTTGCGCGTGCTGAGCGCTCTCATGGCTGAAAAACCCGCCAGACCAAGCGCGACAACCGAAGCTTCGGAGCCTCCGGCCAGAAAAATATCGGCGTCGCCGAATTTAATCATCCGCCACGATTCGCCGATGGCGTTGTTTGACGTGGCACAAGCGGTAACAATGCACAGGTTCGGGCCTTCCAGCCCGTACTCCATCGAGATGAGACCGCTGGCCATATTGCTGATCAACATTGGAATGGTGAAAGGCGAAGTTCGCGACGGCCCTTTGTTCAGCAGGATCGTGTATTGATCTTCCAATGTCTGTAGTCCGCCGATACCGCTGCTGACAATTACCCCGAAGCGATCTCGCCTGAGCTTTTCGAGGTCGATTCCGCTGTCCTCCAGCGCCATCTTCGCCGCGGCGAGCGCGAGTTGAGCAAAACGATCTGCTCGCCGCACGTCCTTAGCATTTCTGAAAAACGGCTTCGGATCAAAGCCGCGCACTTCACCGGCGATCTGGCAATCATAAGCGGCGGGGTCGAAAGCCTCGATTCTGCGAATGCCGCTGACGCCGTTCTTAAGATTCGACCAGAAAGTCTCCAAGTCGTTCCCGACGGGGGTGATAGTGCCCAATCCGGTAATGACAACTCGGCGATCGTTATTCATGGAGTGAGGTTAAGGAGTGACTGATTTAGCGACTGTTAATCACTAAATCGCTTAATCGCCAAATATTTTAGCTCGTGCCCATCCCGACGCTTTGCACGGTCTGGAAAAGTTTCCCCTCGGTCTTGATCGATGGCGCAATGATGACTTCGGTTTGCTGGAACTCTGCCAGCGAACGCGCCCCTACGTTTCCCATGCAGGTTGTAATTGCGCCAACGAGATTTTGACTGCCGTCATCAACCTCTGCCGGGCCGAAGAGAATTTGTTTCAGCGATCCGGTCGTGCCAACTTTGATCCGTGTGCCGCGGGGAAGGTTAACGTGCGGGGTGGCCATTCCCCAGTGAGAACCGGCGCCGGGCGCTTCCTGCGCCCTGGCAAATGCGCTTCCCACCATCACCGCGTCCGCGCCGCAGGCGAGGGCTTTGCAAACATCGCCGCCTTTGCTCATGCCGCCGTCGGTAATGATCGGGACATAGCGCGAAGTTTTTTTGAAATAAGCGTCGCGCGCGGCTGCGCAATCGACCGTCGCCGTAACTTGCGGCACACCGAGCCCGAGCACGCCGCGTGAGGTGCAGGCAGCGCCCGGCCCCACGCCGATCAACACCGCCGCCGGCCCGCATTCCATGATCTCGAAAGTGACATCGTAGCCGACCGTGTTGCCAACGATCACCGGCATGCGCATTTCGCGACAAAATTTTTCCAGATCGAGCGATTTATATTCCGATGAGATATGACGAACGGTCGAGACGGTGCTTTGCACAACAAATACATCCGCGCCTGCGTCTTGCGCGAGCTGGCCGAATTGAGCCGCCCGTTGCGGAATGGAACTGACCGCGGCTAGTGCCCCGCCGTCTTTGATCTGGCGAATGCGCGCGGCAATTAAATCTTCCTGGACCGGTTCCTGATAAATTTTTTGCAGCAGCCCCGTGATTTCCGATTTGTCCGCCTCGACAATTTTTTGCAAAACCTTCTGCGGATTTTTGTAGCGCGTTTGCACGCCCTCCAGATTCAGCACGGCGAGTCCGCCCAACTTGCTCATGGCAATGGCGAATCGAACATCGACAACGCCGTCCATCGCGCTGGCCAGAATCGGAATTTTCAATTCGAGCGGCCCGGCGTTCTTGCGCGGCAAGCGCCAGGTAGTGTCGACTTCGTTCGGATTGATCGTGACGCGCCCGGGCACGAGCGCGATTTCATCGAAACCGTAGGTCACGCGCGCTTTGCGATTGCGGCCAATCCACATTCCCATTTTAAATTTGCTCCAATTTAAATCGTTCGTTTAAGCTTCCGCAGCGCGGACACCGCGGAAGCAAAGCGTCGGTCCGATCTTCAAATTCGAACGCGCACATCACACAACGGAGCCGATGCTGTAAAGCCCGGCGCTCGCGCCGCCCGCGGTTCCACTCTCCCACTATCCAGAAGAGAAAAACCGCCGCAAGGAAAAGCAGCAGATAAATCGTAACCAGCGCGGCCAAACTAACCCGAATCACTGGACACCTGTTGTTGTCGATGTTGCCTGCGGTCGCGCAATATTATTTCCCCATTCAATCGTGGCGATGCCCCAAATGAGAGACCGGTCGCTCTCGTCGCTCACCGGTCTTCCGGGAAAACGGCAGAGCATGAGATATTGCCGCGCTTGCTCGTCGAGCGCGGGATCGCCGGACGTATTCAATGGAAAACAATAGCGGATGTCTCCCCGCGCACCAACTGCAACCCGAAAGCGAATGTTATCCGGCGACTCGTTGTTCGAGGCGGCAAAGCTCGGCCCTGGCAAATGCGGAGCGCCCAAACTATTAAGCTCCGTTGAGAACGAAAAAGTTGTCGCTCTTGCGCTAGTAGCCGGCGGAACCTGTGCATGGGTGATTGGCACGGCGGCCGGAGGCTGCGAACTGGGCGTGCGAAGATCGACAAACAACGGTGGAGCTACTTTCAAAGCGGGCTCGATTGCGAGATAGGATGGAATATGGCGCAGGCGCGGCAGCGCGCGCAGCCGCGCCTCGACCGGCCGCTGTGTCGCAAAGGCCAGCGCTGGGTCCTCCGCGCCGACCCACTGCAGCAGAGTGCGGCCTTCTTCAGAATCAGGCGAGATCAGGCTGACCCGGGCCGGTGGCGGCAAGAGCGCGATCGTTGGCGGGTACACGATTTGAAAAACGTAGAAGCAAAGAGCATGGGCGAAAAAGGACGCAACGACAAAAACAGTGATCGCCATTTTCCGGCGACGTGGTGGCTCCCAATTAAAAAGAAGGGGTGCGGCCGCAGGCGCAGAGACGGAAGCATTCATCGCGGCGAAGTCGTCGCCAGGGCGACGGCGGGGATGCCGTGTTCGAGGGCGGCGTTCGTTACCTCCACAACCGTTTCATAGGGAGTCAAGCGGTCCGCTTTAATAATGATCGATCGGCCCTCTCGCTTGGCCGCCTCGAGCAAAGGCCCGAGCTGTTCGAGCGTGATTTTTTGGTCGCGGAAATAAATTGCCGGCGCTGCTCCTCCGGTGATGCTGATGATTTGCTGATTGATCTGCGGGCCGAGCGTGAACCGGGAAAACGGCATTGAAACAGAAATGCCGGGCTGCAAAATAAAATTTGAACTCAGCAGCAAAAAGAAAACGAGGAGGAAAGCCACGTCGAGCAGGGGAAAAAGGACGAGCCAGCCGAAGTTATATTCCTTCGTCCGGCTGAGCTTCATGCGCGCGCTGCGGTGATTGTCGATCTAACGAATTGTCGATCTAACGATCCGGACATCATTCCCGCTCCGCCACGATCGTTTCAGCGGATTGTTGGAAGCTGATGATGCCGCCGAGCGGACGGCTCTCCGTCAACATGTGTACAATCTCAATGCCGGCGCGTTCCATGTCGTGCAGCATCGTGTTCACGCGGGAGGAGAGATAACTGTAAGCGACGAAAGTGGGCGTGGCCACGACCAGACCCGCCGCCGTCGTCAGCAGACTCTTGTAGACGCCCCGCGAAAGTTCCGTCACGGTCGCGTAACCGCCATTCGAAGAAATCGTGCCGAAGGCGTCGATCATTCCCGCGACGGTGCCAAGCAATCCGAGCAGCGGCGCAAGAAAAGCGAGTGTGGCCAGGACCCCGAGAAACCGCTCAAGTTTCGGCACCTCGAGTTGCCCGGCTTCCTGCACAATCTCGCGCAACTCCGCTCGCGGTGAATCGTGCTGGATGATGGCGGAATGGATGATGCGCGCGACCGGACCCGGCGTGCCGGCAGATTCGTGCAACGCCTCGGCAAAGTTGCGACGTTGGATGAGATTAGACAACCCCTTCAAAAATTCGCCGACGTGGATCGTCGCGCGATGCAGGTAAAAGAGACGCTCAGCGAAGACGGCAATGGAAACGATGCTGCAGGCCAGAATTGGCCACATCAGCAAACCGCCCTTCTGGATATACTCAATCACGTTAATTTCTTCTAGACGTTTTTGCCCGCCGTGGCAAGCGAGCAACGCCATTGGTAGTGTCCTAATTTGAAGTCGAAAATCGCAATCTCCGCTGTCCCGTCCTGAGAGCATAGGTTCGCGATCCCTTTTTCGTGTCTTCAAAGCCAAGAGAAACGCGCGTTCCTGGTGGCAGAGTGTAAAGCATCAAGAGTTGTGTCCAGACGCCAACCAGCGCGTTGAAGTGCTCTGCATATCCCGCATTAATCAGTCCCGGCGTTAATACGACATATGTAATTCCGAGAGCTTTGCAGACAGCATGGAATTTTTCCTTCTTCGAATTTCGACCGTGATCGTTTGTAATTACAATCCAAGCTCGATCATCGTGTAGAGGCTGAAGCCACGTATCAAGGCTGCGGTTGCCTTGCACTACGCCTATTACAATTTCGTGAAGTCCAACATTGCGATTCGATGCACGCCAGCAATGGCCGCTGGCGTTGCAAACAGC
The DNA here is from genome assembly GCA_955652255.1 of uncultured Chthoniobacterales bacterium. GTDB lineage: Bacteria > Verrucomicrobiota > Verrucomicrobiia > Chthoniobacterales > UBA10450 > UBA10450. The sequence continues at coordinate 5,027 of CATPAW010000082.1, forward strand.
TTGTGGACAGTGCGCGATCTCGTTGAGATGGTAGAAGCGTGAGCGCGCGGATAGCGAACATTCAAAAAGCAGTCGAAAAACACGCCGGATGTGCGGCGACACATCGGGAATCGGCTCCCGTCACTGAGGGCTATCTCGACCAAATCGCGTGGGAAGGTGTGGTAGAAGTTTTCGATTTGGACGGGCATCCAAAGGCAAAGCGAGCCTACGGCTGGCAATTTTGGGAAGGGCAAAACGCGCAATACACGGTTGTACTGGGAATCCCGCCGGTTGATTCTCCAAATGCTGCTGTCAGGGCTTCAATCGCGGCAGAAGCACAACAAATGCGTGACAACTCGCAGTGATGATCGGCGGTGGACTTTATTTTGGCTCCTCAAATTAGGACACTACCACGCCATTGTCCTAGCGTTGGCCGCTTTTCTCGCGCGGCTTCGGGGAGGAATTCGCCGACGGCGCCGACGTACGGCCAATCAGTTTGCCGGAAGCATCGAAAATGGAATAGCCGATTTGTTTGCCTTCCTGGTCATAACTGTAAACGATCTTGTGCAGAAGCGCGTCATTTTCTGCGGCTTGAGTTTCCTCCTGTAGGCGCCCCGCGTTGTCGTATTTGTAATGGCTCTTGAAACGGAGCCGTCCATCAGCGCCGAAAACCATTCCGCTTGAATAACGCCCCGCGTCATCGAGTTGATAACGAATTTTTCCCCGAACCTTTCCATCCTGCCCTGTCGTAGTCGCAACCGCTTTGTGTTGGGCCCCGTCGAATTTGTAAACTGTACGGGAACCGTCTGCGTTCATGGAGACCGTCACGCGGACGGTCTCGGTTTGATCTGTGGGCTGGCTAAAGGCGAGTTGCGCTTGAAAGATAATACTGGCGACTGTCGATGTGAACCAATGAAGCCTCATGGTGGCGAGAGTTTACGAACCAGGGAAGTGGCTGCAACCGGGGCATTTATTTTTATTGACGCCTGACACGGGAGGTGGTTAAAAGTGGAGGAAAGTGGGTTAGAATGGATCAGTTCTCCTCCCGCAAATGGATACGCTGGCTTCCTCCGAAATTTTCTACGCGGGTGAGTTTCGTCATTCGATCGATGATAAAAACCGGATCACCATTCCCGCACGCTGGCGTCGCGGCACGAGCCAGGAATTTATTCTTTTGCCGGAAGCGAATCATCAGTTTCTCCTCGTCATGTCGCCGGAGGAGTTTGCCCGCATGAGCGCGGCGGCCGAATCCGATCCGAAGGTGTCCGCCCGAGATCGCCGCGTGTTTTTGCGCCAACTTCATTCTCGCTCACAACACGGGGCTCCCGACCGGCAAGGGCGTCTCGTTTTGCCCGAAGAGCTTTGCAAAAAAGTTGGGTTGAAAGGGGAGGTTGCGCTTGTCGGCGGGCGCGGACGTTTTGAAATTTGGAATTTGCAGCGCTGGAAGCGCGCGCATGAGGAGGAAACGCCCACTTACCAGCATGTCGCGAACGTGATCGGTTTGTAGGCAACGTGACCCGCGGACAATATGAATGCTTTGTTGTTTGAGCGGCCGGTCTGGTTCGCGACCGGTCCGCTCGTTCTCGAAGAGGAGGCGCAAGAAATGGAGGATGTCACCTATCACCGGCCCGTGCTCGCGGCCGAAGTAGTGGAGTTGCTCGCGCCGCGGCCGGGCTCCCTTGTTGTCGATGCAACCTGCGGCGACGGCGGCCACAGCGAAGCAATCCTGGGAACCGGCGCCGATGTGCTGGCGTTGGATCAAGATCCCGAGGCGATTCAACACGCGACTGATCGATTGGCCCGGTTCGGCCGGCGCGTCACCTTTCGGCGGGCAAATTTTCGTCATGTGGACAAAGTTCTCGACCAGATTGGGATCGCGACAATCGGAGGTGCGCTTCTCGATCTTGGCGTGTCGTCGCGGCAACTCGAAAATGCGCAGCGCGGTTTCAGCATGATGCGAAACGGGCCGCTTGATATGCGAATGGATCCGCAAAATGTTGTGACCGCAGCCAGCATCGTTAACAACTACACCGGGGAAGAACTCACTCGCTTATTCCGTGATCTCGGGGAGGAACCGGCCGCGCGGCGCATCGCCAGTTTGATTGTCAAGGAGCGCAAAAGCGCGCCGTTCGAGGAAACGCTTTCGCTTGCGCGCACAATCGAAAAAGTCGTGGGGCGCCACGGCCGGCGTCATCCGGCTACGCAAGTCTTTCAAGCGCTGCGCATAGAAGTGAATGATGAGCTTGGCGCACTCGCAGGTGGCCTGCGCATCTTGACTGACCGTCTCGAGCCCGGCGCGCGCATCGCCGTTATCGCATTTCATTCTCTTGAAGATCGCATCGTGAAAAATTTCTTGCGCGATCGTAGTCGGGAATGGCTGGACCGCCCGGAGTGGCCGGCGCAGCGACGCAATCCCGAATATGATCTGAAATTGATCACGCCCAAACCGGTCGAACCGGGAGAAGAAGAGCAGCGTGCCAATCCACGCTCGCGCAGCGCAAAATTGCGCGTCGCCGAGAAAATCGAATGAGCCGGTCCCGCCGAAAGAATTGGAACACGGTCGACGCGCCATCGTTGGCGCGCTGGATTGTGTTAACCGCCTTTCTCGCGCTCACCGGACTCAGTTACGTCTATTTGATTCTGCAGCTTTATCATCTCGGCGACCGCAAGAAAGCGCTGGAGAACGACCTAGCGAGTCTTCGCACCCAAAACGACGTCGCCAGCGCACAAATCGCCGCATTCACGTCGCGCTCGGCGTTGCAGCGTCGTTTAAAGGAAGGGTATTTGAACATGATACCGATCTCTGAGCGAAACATCGTGCGACTTACCATTCCCGCGCGGCCGTCCGGTGAAGACGCGCTCCAACCCGTGGCGAATCAGCGTGCTACCAGATGAAGTGGAACAGCCGGATTCGTTGCGCGCTCGTTTGTCTCGTCTTTATCGCCCTCTTCAGCGGTTTTTCTTTTCGCTTGATTTATCTGCAGATGATCAAGCACGACGAATACGCCGGGCTTGCCGCTGAAAAACATGTTTACAAACAAATCATCTGCGCGGAGCGCGGCGCGATTTTCGACGCGAACAACGAGGTCCTTGCGCACAACGTGCCCGTCGAGACGGTCGTGGCTGACGCGACGCATCTCAACAATCTTGATGCGATTGTCGATCTCGTCAGCGATGAGCTAAGACTTCCCGCGCGCGAGCTTGCGGAAAAATTACACGGTGATCGCCGTTACATCGTGATCAAACGCGAGGTGCCGGAGGTAGTGGCCGATGCGCTGCGCGAAAAACTGCGCAGCCAAAATTTGCGCGGCATCTATTTGGAACACGACGCCACTCGGATTTATCCAAATGGTTCCATGCTTTGTCATGTGATCGGATTCACCGATTTCGAACATCACGGTATCCAGGGCGTGGAAGCGTCGATGGAAGAATATCTGCACGGACAAGACGGCTACCGTTACATCGAGCATAATCGCGCCGGCCAGGAAATCGTGCTCTATCGGGGACAGGAGCGCGCCTCGCGCAACGGCTATCAGATCCATCTGACGGTTGATCTTCATCTGCAGAATATCGTCGAAAACGAAATCGACGCTGCCATGCGTGAATACACGCCTACCAAGGCGACGATTATTCTGATGCGGCCGCAAACCGGCGAGATTCTGGCAATGGCGAACCGGCCGCACTTCGATTTGAACCTGCGCTCGCAAGCCGAACCGGAACAAATGAAAAACCGCGCCATCATCGACATGATGGAGCCGGGTTCCACTTTTAAGATTGTGACGGCCGCGGCGGCGCTCAATGAAAAAAAGGTGCGCCCTGATTCCATGATCTTTTGTGAAAACGGCGTCTGGAATTTTGGCGGAGCGGCGCTGCACGATCATCGGCCATTCGCGGATTTGAGTGTGAAAGACATTCTGGTGAAATCGAGTAACATCGGAGCGGCCAAACTCGCACTTAGCGTCGGCGATCAAAAATTCTACGAATACATCCGTCGGTTTGGATTTGGCGAGCGGACGGGGATTGAGCTTCCTGGAGAGATCAGCGGACGGATTCGTTCGCCGCAATTCTGGAGCAAAATCTCAATCACCCGGATTCCGATGGGCCACGAAATTGGAGTGACGCCGCTGCAGATGACGGTGGCCATGGCGGCGATTGCCAACGGCGGCAAATTGATCACTCCGCGCATCGTAAAATCGATCGCCACCGATGAGGGCAAAACGATCAGCTCACTTTCGCCGGTCGTTTTGCGCCAGGTTATTTCTCCCCAGACGGCCAGAGAGATAGGTGATGCACTGCGCGGTGTCGTGAGCGATCGCGGCACCGCCGCGGCCGCGGCCATTCCCGGCTTTACCATCGCCGGGAAAACCGGCACCGCACAAAAAGTCGATCCAAAAGGCGGTTACGAACAAGGAAAGTATGTCGTTTCCTTCAGCGGTTATGTGCCGGCTGATCATCCCGAATTTGTGGGCCTTGTTGTGCTGGACAATGCCCACACGAGCAAACCGGAGTTGAATTACGGCGGGCTCGTTGCGGGTCCAATTTTTGCCCGGATCGGCGAGAAAGCGGCGCGCTATCTCGATCTTCAACCGCGCGAGGAAATTCGCAAAGCTCTGCCGGTGGAGCGAGTTGCCTTAACTAATGCCTCACACCATTGAGCGCCTTGCGCCTGGATGCTGAACTCTCATGCAGCTCAAAACTCTTGCCGGAGCAATTCCAATCCGTCAGCTCATCGGGACGCTTGATCGCACAGTGGAAAGTATCGCGTATGACTCGCGGCGAGTGCAAAAAAACGGCCTCTTCGTGGCGTTGCGGGGAGCGAAAAATGACGGACACGAATTCATCGGCCAAGCCATCGAAAAAGGCGCGGCCGTGATCGTCGCGGAGCGTGAAGAGAAACATCCTCGCGCCACCTGCGTCATCGTCGAGAATACGCGCAGTGCGCTGGCCGATCTTGCCGCAACTTTTTACGGCCGGCCGGCGCAGTCATTAAAACTCGCCGCGGTCACCGGCACCAATGGAAAAACCACCACCACCTTTCTCATCAAACAAATCTGCGAAAAAGCGGGCTTGCGTTGCGGTTTGATTGGGACAGTGCGGTATGAAATCGGTGAGCGCATTTTGCCCGCCATACGCACGACTCCGGAATCGCTCGATGTGCAGGAGTTGCTCGCGCAAATCGCGAACGCCGGTTGTCGGGCTGCGGCCCTGGAAGTTTCTTCTCATGCGCTCGCGCAGGATCGCACCCGTGCGCTCGAGTGGGACGTCGCGGTCTTCAACAATCTCACTCAGGACCATCTCGATTTTCACGGCACGATGGAGAATTACTTCGAATCAAAGATGAAGCTCTTTACCCAATTGGCGCAGCAACAACAAAAACGAAAGCCGGTCGCAGTCGTGAACATTGACGATCGTTACGGCGAACAACTCCTCGCCAAGATCGACAAGAGCACCTTGGTCGTCACTTTTGGAATGGGCGTGCGCGCAGATTTTCGCGCGTCAAATTACCGGATGGACTTTAGCGGCACATCCTATCAACTCGACGCGCGTGGCAAAAGTTATCTGGTGCGCCTGCCGCTCATCGGCCGGTTCAATGTCGCCAACTCGATGGCGGCGCTGGCCGCCGCGAACGCGCTTGGCCTCAAGCTGCGCGAAGCCGTTCTCAGTCTTGGCAAATCGCCGCAAGTTCCGGGCCGGCTTGAAATGGTCCCGGCAAAACGGCAATTCCAGGTTTTTGTCGATTACGCGCACACGCCCGATGCGCTGCTGAACGTGCTCAAAACCTTGCGCGAACTCGGACCGCGTCGGTTGGTTGTCGTGTTTGGCTGTGGCGGCGATCGCGACCGGCAGAAGCGTCCGCTCATGGGCGCGGTCGTGGATCGACATGCTGATTACGCGATCGTCACTACCGATAATCCACGCAAAGAAGACCCGGCTGCCATTATCGCGGAAGTCGAGAAAGGTTTTCACTCCAATCATTATGAGAAAATTGTCGATCGCACGAAAGCGATCGCGCGCGCCATTGAGCTGGCCCAATCGCGCGACATTGTGTTGATCGCGGGCAAAGGGCACGAAACTTATCAGGAGTTCGCCGATCACACCGTGCCGTTTGATGATATTCAAGTTGCGCGCCGCGCGATCGAGGACCGTCCGGTGGAGTTTTAGATGAATCGATTATCGATCTTTCAAATTGCTGAATTTGCAGGCGCTTCCGTCTCCGCCGGAGAGGGAAATATTTCCATCGACAAGATCAGCACCGATTCACGCACCCTGAACCGAGGCGAATTGTTTGTCGCTTTGCGCGGGGAGAATTTCGATGGACACAAATTCGCCGCCGCCGCCGTTAAAGCCGGCGCCGCCGGCGTGATTGTCGATCTTGGCTGGAGCGGAAAAGTTTCACAGAACGTCGCGATCATTCGCATCGAAGACACTTTGCAGGCCTACCAGAACCTGGCCGCGAACTACCGGAAATCGCTCCCGCTTCGTGTCGTGGCGATCACCGGGAGCAATGGCAAAACGAGCACGAAAGATTTTGCCGCGGCCGTTCTCGGGCGGCGTTTTCACGTGACCAAAACGGAAGCCAACTTTAACAATCACGTTGGACTTCCGCGCACCATGCTGGAGGCGGCGTCACAGGATGAGGTCGCCGTTTGGGAAATTGGCATGAATCATCCCGGCGAGGTCGCGACGCTGGCAAAACTGGCCGCGCCGGACGCAGCCATCATTACAAACATCGGGATCGCGCACATCGAATTCATGGGCTCGCGCGACGCGATTGCGGTCGAGAAAGGCGCTCTGGCGGAAGCGATCGGGCCGCAAGGCTCGGTTATCTTAAATGCGGACGATCCGTTTACTAAAGAGATTGCCGCTCGCACGCGCGCCAAAGTGATTTTTGCCGGGACCACCACCGGGACGATTCGCGCCGGTGAAATTACACAAAGCTCGGACGGATCGGATTTTACCATTCACGAAGGAGCGCATCGCTGCCGCGCGCAATTGCCCGTGCCAGGTTTGCACATGGTGCAAAACGCCATGCTGGCTGTCGCGGCCGGTCGCGTCTTTGGTCTTTCGCTTGAGGAAAGCGCCGCTGGGCTTGCCGCCGCGCCGCTGACCAAGGCGCGTTTGCAGATCAAAGAAATTCACGGCGTGAAGTTCATCGATGACAGCTACAACGCGAATCCGGACTCGATGAAAGCGGCCCTGCGCACGCTGGTTGAACTCGATGTCGATGGAAAACGCATCGCCGTTCTCGGCGAAATGCGCGAGCTCGGCGACGAATCGGTGCGCGGTCATCGCGAAGTGGGCGAAACCGCAGCGGAACTCGGCGTCGATCAATTGATTGCTGTTGGCGAAATGGGCTCAGCGATTGCAGAAGCTGCGCAGAAAGCTGGCTTGCAAAAAGCGGCCGCGGTTAGATCGACAAATGAAGCCGCAGAGATCTTGGCCGATATTGCCGCGCCGGGCGATCTCGTGCTCATCAAGGGAAGCCGGGCCGCGCGTACCGAGCTTGTGATTGAGGAATTCGCGAACCGACAACCAACCGAAGGTATCTCCTCATGATGTATTACCTTCATCGGTTCAGCGACCAGTTCATCGGCTTCAACGTTTTCTCTTATGTGACCTTTCGCTCAGTGGCGGCCGCGGTCACCGCTTTCGTCATCTCGCTCATCTTCGGAAATTTCGTCATCCGCAAACTTACGGCGCTCAAGTTGGGCCAGCCGATTCGCCTGGCAGCGGAAGTCCATCGGCTGGCGGAGTTGCACGGCGGCAAGCAGGGAACGCCAACGATGGGCGGCGTGCTGATCATCGGCGCCGTTGTTCTTTCCAGCATTCTCTGGGCGCGGCCGGACAATCGCTTCGTCTGGCTCGCCTTATTCACCATGCTTTATCTTGGCGCGCTCGGCTTTATCGATGATTACCTCAAGGTCGCGAAGAAAAAGTCGGCCGGTATTAGCGGGCGCTACAAGCTTTTCTTCCAAATCATTCTGGCGCTGATCGTCACGGCTGTTTTTCTCACCAGTCCCTTGCTCGAAGTGCAGGCGCGTTCGCTTTATCTGCCATTCCTTAAAGCGCCCGTTATCGCCAACATGAGTTGGTTTACTTTTCTTTTTTTCGCGCTCGTCATCGTTGGTTCGTCCAATGCCGTTAACCTGACCGACGGGCTCGATGGTCTCGCGATCGGATGCACCGTGACGGTCGCGTTTGCTTATGCGCTGCTTTCTTATGCGGCTGGAAATTTTCGCATCGCGGAATATTTGCAGGTCCCGTTTTATCCATTCACCGGTGAGCTGACGGTCGTCTGCGCGGCCCTTGTCGGCGCCGGTTTCGGATTTCTCTGGTTTAATTGTCATCCGGCGAAAGTTTTTATGGGCGACACCGGATCGCTCGCCATCGGCGGGATGATCGGCGTGGTCGCGATTTGTTGTAAGCAGGAACTACTTTTGGCGCTCGTGGGCGGAGTTTTCGTGATCGAAGCGATCTCGGTGATTTTGCAGGTGCTCAGTTTCAAACTAACAGGCCGCCGCATCTTCGCGATGTCGCCTATTCATCATCATTTCGAGCTGGTCGGGTGGAAGGAAAACACAGTCATCGTCCGCTTTTGGATTTTGTCGGGAATCTTCGCCTTGCTCGGCCTGGCGACGCTGAAGTTGAGGTAAACACTTGCGCTACAAAAATCAAAGTGCCGCGGTTCTTGGGGCCGGTTTGAGCGGGACGGCCGCTGCGCTTCTCCTTAAAGCGGAAGGCGCGCAAGTGACCGTTCTCGACAACGCCGAGGAAAGAAATCTGCTCAAGTCGACCATCGACAATCTGCGAGCGCGAGGTATTCGCGTGATCTGCGGCCCGGATGCAGATCAGGATTCGTCAACTTACGAGCTGGTTGTTTTGAGTCCGGGAATCGATCGGGCTTCGCCGCTCGCGCGCAAATTTTCTTCACGGAAGATCGACATGATGGGCGAGCTCGAGCTCGGCTGGCGGTCCTGCGTACTCCCGGTCATCGCCGTGACGGGTACGAACGGCAAGACGACAACGACCGAGTTGCTCGCGCAAATGCTGAACGCGTGCGGACAACGGACCATCGCTTGCGGCAACATCGGCAAGCCGCTCTCAGAAGTCGCCCTGGAAAAAAACCACTTCGACGTGCTCACAGTCGAAGTGAGTTCGTTTCAATTGGAAACAATCAAAACTTTCCGGCCGTCCATCGCGCTTTGGCTCAACTTCGCCCCCGATCATCTCGACCGTTATCGCTCTGTCGCCGAATATCGCGCGGCCAAATTTCGGATTTTTGAAAATCAAACGGCGGAAGACGTGGCAATTGTTAATGCAGCTGAAAGCCTGCCGAAGATTCAGCCGCGTCAAATTACCTTCAGCGCTTATGCCGATCGGGCCGACTTTCGGTTGGCCGAAGGCTCGATCGTTTATCAAAACAAGCCGGTCCTCCGGCTGGCCGAAACAAAACTGCGCGGCTCGCATAACATCGAGAACCTGATGGCCACTCTTGCGGCTGGAATGGCGCGCGGGTTGTCGTTCGAAGAAATGGTGCCGTCGCTCTCCGCGTACGAACCGCGTCCGCATCGCTGCGAATTTGTCCGGCAGATCGGCGGCGTCGATTACGTTAATGATTCGAAGGCGACGAACCTCGATGCGGTGGAGAAAGCGCTGCTCGCGCAAAGCAAACCGGTCATTCTGATCGCGGGCGGAAAAGACAAAGGCTTTACCTTCGATCCGTTGCGGCCACTCGTGAAAGAAAAAGTGAGATCGACAATCCTCATCGGCGAAATGGCGGAAAGCATTGCGCACGCCTGGAGCGGCGCGGTCAAATCCGAAATTGCGAGCTCGCTCGCCGATGCGGTTGAGCGCGCGCACGCCATCGCCGGGCCGGGCGAAGTGGTTCTTTTTTCTCCAGGCACATCTTCCTTCGACATGTTTAAAAGCTACACCGACCGCGGCGATCAATTTCGTGTCCTCGTGCAAGCTCTGCCGAAATAAAATCATGAAACTCCCGAAATTCAGCACCCGAAAAAAGCTTCGCGCCACGGCCGCGCACCGGTCGCTCCGGGCCTCGGGCCAGACGGACTGCGAAGAAATGTCCGAACCAAACATGAAGTTATCTCGTGCGCTGCTGATCGTTCTGCTTCTGCATGTGGTAGCCGTTTCCGGAATCATCGCTTTTAACGCAATGAAAACATGGCAGGCACCGATTGTTCCGACGTCAGCACCGATAACAAACACTCCGGTTGCAGCCGTTGGATCGACAATCGAACCCGCTGCGGGCAGTTCGCGGCCACCGCTTGCCCAAAAAGATTCCGTGCCGACCAAGCCGATCGCGAAAGACGGCGGCAGGGTAAAGCAGACCGGAAACGCGAAGAGTGCAGACTTCGGGAAAGTTTACGTCGTGGTAAAAGGCGATAATCCGGTGACGATCGCAAAGAAATTCAAAGTTTCCTACGACGATTTGGTCGCGCTCAATCACATCGATGATCCGCGTAAATTGCAGATCGGACAAAAGCTCTTGATCCCCAAAACGCCGAGAACAAAGAAAGCGGACGAATGAATCTGTGCGTCAATAGGATCTTCCGGGTAGTGCACGCGTCCCGCGTGCTGGTTGCGGCGTCCTGCCGCAACAGTCTTTCGATGCTTAATCGACCGGCGCTAGATTTCGCGCCTTTAGAAAAGTTCGCGATGGCGAGGACGCCATCGCCAGCACGCGAGACGCGTGCGCTACCCAATCTGAAACAATCCGCTGCCCAGATCTCGACGTAATCGATGCACCGCAAAAGCGCCTACATTTTGTTTCTCGCCGTGCTCGGCATGCTCGTCATCGGTATCGTCATGCTTTTTAGCACGAGCGCTTTCGCGCGCGACAGTCATGGGAACGTCTATTTTTTCATCAGACGCCAGGCGATCTGGCTTGGCGTTGGGCTGGCCCTTTGCACGATTACCGCGCTGATTGATTACCATTTCTGGCAGCGAACGTGGTGGCTTTGGTTTGGCCTTGCCTTTATCGCACTCGCACTTTGCTTCGTTCCGCACCTCGGAATGCGCATTAACGGGTCGCGACGCTGGGTTGGTCTTGGCCAGTTTGGTTTTCAGCCTTCTGAGATCGCGAAGATCGCTGCAGTTTTTTTTCTCGGCGCCTGGTTCTCGCGTTACGAAAAAGCAACCAAAAGTCTGCTTTACGGGTTTGTTCTTCCGCTTGTGGTCACGAGTTTGTTGCTCGCGCTAATTGTTTCCGAAGTCGATCTCGGAACAGCCGTCCTGCTTGGCGCAACAGCATTCGTAATGATGTTCGTGGCTGGGGTAAATCCGATCTGGCTTAGTCTGGTTTCGCTCACGGGCCTGGGCGGCATTCTCTTCCTCGCCACGCAAATATCGGAACGAATGGGCCGCCTCGCCGCATTTCTCGATCCGGAACGTTTCAAACAAGATGCCGGTTTGCAACAGATGCAGGCATTAATCGCTTGGGGCAGCGGTGGAATGGAAGGGCTCGGCCTCGGCAACGGCCGGCAAAAGATGCTTTACCTGCCCTACGCGCACACCGATTTCATTTTCCCGATCATCGGGGAAGAGCTCGGCCTGCGCGCCAGTTTGCTCGTTGTCTTTTTATTCGTGGTCATCATCGTTTGCGGGATGATGATCGCGCTGCACGCAAAAGACCGTTTCGGTTTGCTGGTTGGCTGCGGCATCGTTTCGCTCGTGGCCTTGCAAGCGGCGGTGAACATTGGCGTTGCCACTTCCCTTTTGCCCAACAAAGGTCTGCCGCTACCGTTTATCAGCTACGGCGGTTCCAATCTTGTCGCGTGTTTGTTTGGGATTGGTTTGCTCCTCAATATTTATCGCCAGGGCGTGCTCGAGCCGGTCCACAGAAGAGCGGCGTCGATGCAGGTTCGGATGACGCCGCGTATTTAATCGCAAGATCGACAATCAACTTTCATGAACGCAGTGATTGCATGTGGCGGAACCGGCGGACATCTTTTCCC
>CATPAW010000083.1 GCA_955652255.1 uncultured Chthoniobacterales bacterium
CGAGACAAGCGACAAGCTGGTCATCGAAGTGAGCGATACCGGGATCGGCATTCCGGCAGACGCACTCTCGCGGATTTTCTCGCCGTTCGAGCAAGCGGATTCGTCCATTCATCCGCGCTTCGGCGGTCTCGGTCTCGGCCTATCGATCGCGCGGACTTTAGTGAAAGCGCATGGCGGCACTCTGGAAGTGGAGAGCCAGGGATCAGCTCAACGCGCGATATTCACCGCGCGTTTCAAAATAGACGAGTCGTATTCCGATCTCACCGCCCACGATCCTCTTCAGCGCAAAAGCAGTCAGCCTCCTGCCGCCACTAACGGTGCCACGCCTGTCAACTCAACCAAGCCAAAATTATAATCTAATCCTATGGAACTGACCATCACTCAAAGCGGCGCCCTTTATGCCCTTCAACATGGAGCGCCCAAAAAATATCGCCGAGTGCGCCCAAGACAAGTGGGCGCAGACCTCATTCGGATTCTCCCGATTTTAACATCTATTGAAAAACGGCTTCCGTTGCGACGCACTCATGCAGAAACCGCTCAGTTCGCGCCACGAGACAATGGAGCGCAAGTCGCTGATGCATTCCCCGAATACCGGGTGGCGGCATAAGAGATTGGCCCACTGAGGATTGGCCCACTGAGAGTCCAGCAATGACGACCGTCATCTCCGATAAACCGAAGACTGAGACGAAACGGAACCAGCTCGAACAGGTCAAGAAGTTCACAACGGTCGTGGCGGACACGGGCGACTTCGAAACGATCCGTAAGTTTAAGCCGAAGGATGCGACGACGAATCCGAGCTTAATTTACGCGGCAGCGCAGTTGGCGAATTACAGTCATTTCCTCGAAGAAGTATTGATCAATCGCAGAAACTCGGGCCTCAGCGGCGCGTCTCAGATCGAGGACATCATCGAACATCTCCTGGTGCGGTTCGGTTGCGCGATTTTGCGGATCGTGCCGGGCCGCGTCTCGACGGAAACCGACGCGCGCTTCTCTTTCGATATCGAAGGTTCAATCAAGAAAGCGCGGCGCCTGGTGAAACTCTACGAGGAACAGGGGATCGGGCGCGAGCGCGTGCTCATCAAGATTGCTTCCACGTGGGAAGGAATTGCCGCGGCCGAGCATCTTCAAAAGGAAGGCATCAAGTGCAATATGACGCTGCTCTTCTCGCTCGCGCAGGCTGTGCGGTCCGCCGAAGCGAAAGTGCAACTCATTTCACCATTCGTCGGTCGCATTTACGATTGGTTCAAGGCCGCCAACAAACGCGATTACTCGCGCGCGGAAGATCCCGGGGTGCAGTCGGTGAAGGAGATTTACACCTACTACAAGAAATTCGGTTACGAGACGGAAGTGATGGGCGCAAGTTTCCGGAACGTTGGCCAGATTCTCGAACTCGCCGGCTGTGATCTCCTCACCATCAGCCCAGAATTAATGAAGGAACTTTCTCAATCGCACGAGCAGGTCGAGCGAAAACTGACCCCTGAAAAAGCAAAAAGCGCGGATGTGAAACGGCTCGGCGAGCTGGATGAGAAGAAGTTCCGCTACCTCATCAACGAAGACGCAATGGCGACGGAGAAAACCGCGGAAGGCATTCGCAAGTTCGCGGCCGACATCGCGAAGCTGGAGAAGTTCGTCGCCAGCAAGATCAAATAAACCTGGAAGAATGCATAGACCGTGAACGACACAATCATGGACGACGCATTAGATCGCACCGATTTCATATTGGCAGACAAATCGGGAACGACGGCAAAGCGCTCGATATTGCGCTTGCCTCTCGATCGCATCAATTGGGTAACGAGTTCGTTCCTGATCGTGACATTGGTGTTAACGCTCACAACGGTCCCGATCTACCTTTACCATTTCGGTCTCGACTGGTTTCAGGTCGCGCTGTTCTTTGTGATGCTTGCCGCTTGTGGTTTTAGCGTCACGTTAGGCTATCATCGGCTTTTTTCGCACATTACCTTCCAGGCCAGCTGGCCGATCCGGCTCTTCACGCTTATTTTTGGCGCCGGCGCGTTTGAAAACTCGGTTTTAATGTGGGCGAGCGAACATCGGCGCCATCACAAACATGTCGATCATGACGATGACCCGTACTGCATTTCGAAAGGCTTCTTTTACGCGCATATCGGCTGGCTGCTTTTCAAACTAAAGGCCGATCAGCCATACGACAACGTCGCCGATCTTCAGAAGGACAGGCTCGTCTGCTGGCAAGATCGACATGTTCAATCGATCGCGGTTCTGGTGAGCTTTGGTATCCCGACAACAATCGGTTTTCTTTGGAATGGCTGGCAGGGAGCAGTCGGCGCTTTCTTGATCGCGGGAGTTGCGCGAATCGTTGCCCTGCAACATTGCACGTTCCTGATTAACAGCGCATGTCACACGATCGGAAGGCAGCCCTATTCCAAAAAATGCAGCGCCCGCGATTCGCTCCTCCTCGCCCTTTTCACAATGGGCGAAGGCTATCATAACTACCACCACGAGTTTCAACATGACTACCGCAACGGTGTAAAGCCATGGCAGTTTGACCCAACCAAGTGGATTATCTGGATGCTTTCAAAATTAGGGCTCGTTAAGAATCTACGTCGCGTCCCGGCAGAAAAGATCCGGTTGGCGGAACGAGAAACTCGTGACTTCAATGTCATATGTCGTCCTTAGGTTTGCCCACTAACCGACTTTAAACCCGGCAGTCGCGCTCTTACTTACGGTTGCTTGGCAGGGCTATTCCGTTACGTCTCTGCAATACCGCAGGCCCTTAAACACGTGGCCCGAGCCTTGTTGAAACGTGCCAGAATTGATGCGAGGCGAACAGCTTCCGAAATTAACCGAATATCCGAATTGTTCTTCACACGAAGTTACTCGACGAAACCGTGCGTCGCATTCGAGGCAGTGTTGAGACGACGCTAACGAGCATCGCTCGTTTCCGCCGGCTTAGCCGGGCCGCTCTCCGCCCCAGGAACGAGATCGACGCGGATGATTGGGTCGTTAGGTTCCGCTACCGGCCCTTCCCAACGCAGAAACTCGGCCGGTGGTTTGGTCAGCCAGATTAACG
>CATPAW010000084.1 GCA_955652255.1 uncultured Chthoniobacterales bacterium
ATCTACACCGGTCCGAAGCTTTATCATCGGCTCGCGCAACTCGAGCATAACGAAGCCGAGATTATGGACTTCGGCATCTTCAAGCTGGTCTGCCAGTTTCTGCTTAATTTCATGAACTCGTTGCACGGCCTGCTCGGAAATTACGCGGCCGCCATTCTCGCTCTCACCACCATCATTAAGCTTGTGCTCTGGCCGATTCAAAACAAAGCGAACCGTTCCATGCGCCAGATGTCTGCGCTTTCGCCGAAAATGCAGGAGCTGCGCGAGAAATACAAAGATGACCCGACCCGCATGAACCAGGAGGTGATGAAGCTTTACAAGGAGTACGGCATCAACCCGGTCGGCGGCTGTTTGCCGATGGTGATTCAAATCCCGATATTTTTCGGTCTCTACAAAATGCTCGGCCAGGCCGTGGAATTGCGGAACGCAAAATTCCTCTGGGTGCGCGATCTTTCGCAGCCAGACACCGTTGCGCACTTGCATTTGCCGCTACTGCCCTGGCCGGTGCCAGTGAACATTATTCCGCTCTGCATGGCCGCGACGCAAATTTGGCTGATGCAGATGACGCCCAAGACCGGCGACGCCACGCAACGCCGGGTGATGATGTTCACGCCGCTCATCTTTTTATTTATCTGCTACAATTTTGCCGCCGCTCTGCCATTGTATTACACGACGCAGAATCTTTTCAGCATCTTGCAATTTTATCAGAACAAAAGACAACCGGCGCCGACGCTGGAAAAGCGTTCGGTCGCCGCGAAACGAAAAAACCGATGACACCGAAGGAATTACTCGACACCATCCTCGGCTATCTCGGTTTCGTCGTGCAAATCGAGGAGTCGCAGAACGAGGCGGGCAACCTGGTTCTGCAAATTTACACTGAGGAAAGCCGGCGCCTGATCGGGCGCGACGGCGAAACACTCGAGGCCATCACGTTTCTTCTCAACCGGCTGTTACAAACGAAAGACCGGGACGCGGCGAAAGTGATCGTCGATTGCGAGCTTTACCGCTCCATGCGCGAAGACCGCATTGTGCAGCGCGTCCGCGAATTGGCGGAGCGCGTTCGCATTACTGGCCGTTCCTTACAGCTCGAGCCGATGAATTCCTACGAACGGCGCCTCGTGCACAATGCTTTCAAGGACGATCCGGACGTCGCGACCTGGAGCCCGTCCGATTCCGCGCGCATAAAGCAAATCACCTTGCTTAAACGCCAGCGGAAAAAAGAACCCGCGCAAAAGGAGTAATTGTCGATCTTGTGGCGGTAGGCGGGACTCTGCCGGGCCGACGATTTTTGCAGGGCAGCCATCTTGGCTGCCAAATTAAAACACGGCGGCGAAAATCGCCGCCCTACAATTCGGGCTGAAAGCGCGCAGCCTCTTTGGCAAGACCCGAACGCACTTCCGGTCGCCAGCGAAATTTTTCCAAAAGCGGATTCGATTTGCCCTCCACAGCGTCTGCGACGATTTCGCCAAGCAGCGGCGCGAATTTGAACCCGTGACCACTATCGCCGGTTGCAATAACCAATCCTCGCCGCTCCGGATTGCACGCGATCCAAAAATCTCCATCGTGTGTGTCGCAGTACAAACAAATCCGCGTGTAAACGATTGGTGCCTCTGCCAGCGCAGGAATTGCCTTGGTTAAAAATTCACGCAATTTTTTTTTCTCTTCCGGAGTGACCTTGCGATCGGGCGATTCCGGCGACATCTCGCGGCCGGGTCCATGATTTGCGATTTTCACCACGCCTTCACGATTGAGCGGAAAACCATAATAGCCCGTCGTCGAAATATCGGCGCCGAAGAAGGGAAAACGTTGGGGCGAGAAAAGTTCGGGTTTGTCAGGTTTGAGATGAAATACCGGATGTCCCGTTGCGCGAAAGAATTTTCGCGTGAACGGCAGCACGTACGGCGTCCACGCTCCAACTGCGACAACGACGGCATCGCCGCCAATTCGTTGTCGATCTTGCAGGACAATGCCGTTCACCGAATTATCCTTTTCATCCAATGCGATAAACTTGATCCCTTCGACTAACTCAACGCCGAGTGATCGTGCTTGCTCAACGAGCGTGGCGACGACCCGCCCGCTCTCCACATAACCTGCTTCGGGATCTAAAAAACCATCGTGAAAGCGTTCTGCATTAAATGCGGGGAAACGTTCGCGCAGCTTTGCTGAATTGATGCGTTCAAACTTGTGTCCGCGCTTCTCAAATATTTTGCAACTTTCGTATCCAAAATCGCCGGGCTGCATTTGCCGCTGCTGCAGGAATAGAACGCCAGTCTGGTGATACAAGTCGGCGCCAAATTCTGTATTCCACTTTCGCCACAATGGAATCGCGCGCTCCGCCAGCGCTGTGTAATATTCATCAGCGCCGTAAGCAGTGCGGACCGCTTTGCTGATATCGGTGGACGCAGCCAGCGGATGCGGCAGCGGCCCTGGATCGACAAGAACAACTTTGTGGCCGCGTTTTTTTAGTTCAATTGCGGCAGTAACACCATTAATTCCCGCGCCGACGACGATCACCCTGAGCATGGTCTAAATCGCAAGCTTGCAGATTGGCCACCATCTTTTCCCGGCGGCGGCGAAAATCGGCGCCCTACAATTCAAAATTCAAAAATAATCTTGCCGCTGCGTTTTCCCTGTGCGGCGTGTGTAACCGCGGCTTTGACTTCGCTTATCGGATAAGCTCTTTCCACTTTCGTTTTCAACAGTCCGCGCTTGGCCATTTCGAAGAGTGGCCGAAATGCATCCATCCGTTCGGCCATGGTCGCGCTGTCGTACCACTTGTTAATCCAAATTCCGCGGAAACGAAGATCTTTAAAAATCAGCAGGCCGTTTGGGATTTTCAGCGGCTGCAAACTCATCGCGCCGAAGGTTACCACCGTTGAGCCGGGCGCGAGGCAGTTGGCAAGGCGCAGCGCGCTTTCACCGCCGACTGCGTTCAATCCCAACCGAACTGGTGCGCCGCTCATCGCATTCTTCACTTCCTCGCGAAGATTTTCTCCATCGACAAACACGACACCGCCGCCTTCTGAGCGCAATTCATCGATCAATTCGGCGCGGCGAACGACGTTTACAGTTTTGTAGCCAAGATCGCTCGCGATCTGAATCACCGCCCGGCCCGCTGCCGAATTGGCCGCGTTTTGAATCAGCCAATCGCCGCTCTTCAGATCGACATAATCGTGCAACAAACGCCAGGCGGTCATCGGATTGATTTTCAACATTGCCGCATGCACCGGCTCGATCTCCGGTGGGACCGCGACCAGTTCGCTCGCTTTTACGGCAACCGTTTCGCGCCAAGTGCCGAGATTGTGCGGCAGGATAACGAGCGCCCCGGCTGTCATTCCCGTGACGTCGCTGCCGAGATCGACAACTACTCCCGCACCTTCGAACCCTGGCGTCGCCGGAAGTTCAGGTCGCACCGGATATTTTCCTTCGATCGCATTGAGGTCGGCCGGGTTGATTGGCGCCGCGCGCATTTGCACCAGTGCTTCGTCCACCGCCGGCTTTGGCCACGGCTGAGTCTCTACATGTAAAACTTCCGCCGGATTTCCGTGCCTTTCGTAAACGACCGCCTTTATATTTTGATTCATCGATGACTTCGGCGCTCCATCCTCAGGCTTCCGCGAGTAATCTGCAAACTGGTGCGCGCGTTGCGCTGCTCGGCCTCGCAATCAATGTCCTGCTGGCATCGGCGAAAATTATCGCCGGACTGTTAGGCAATGCTTATGTGCTGATTGCCGACGGAATCGAATCGACACTCGATATTGCCGGCTCGATTGTCATTTGGGGCGGATTAAAATTTGCCGCGCGCCCGCCTGACGCGACGCATCCTTACGGTCATGGCAAGGCCGAGCCGATTGCTGCGGTTGTCGTCTCGATGGGCGTGCTTGCCGCCGCGCTTGGTTTGGCCATTCAAAGCGTACGCGCACTTTTTCTCCCGCATCACGCGCCCGCCCCGTTCACGCTCGTTGTCCTGATTGTCGCCGTGGTTGTGAAAGAAGTTTTATATCGATATGTCATCCGGTTTGGTCGCAATGTTGAAAGCACCGCCGTGCAAACGGACGCATGGCACCATCGCACCGATGCGTTGACTTCCATCGCTGCCTTCGTCGGCATTTCCGTTTCAGTTATCGGTGGCGCGACGTGGCAAAGCGCGGACAACTGGGCGGCGCTTTTTGCCTGTGCGCTGATCGGCGCCAACGGTTATCGGCTGTTGCGGCCTGCTTTGTCCGAAATCATGGACACGGCGCCGCAGAGTGAAATTGTCGATCTTGTTCGAAATGCGGCCGGATCTGTCCCCGGAGTTATCGAGATCGATAAATGTCTCGTGCGCAAAATGGGTCTGGACTTTTATGTCGATCTTCACGTTCGTGTGAGCGGCGACATTACTGTGCGAGAAGGTCACCACATTGCGCATGAGGTAAAACGCGCAATCCAGGCGACCGATCCTCGCATTGCTGATGTGCTGGTGCACATCGAGCCCGCGCGAGTTGTCGCTGGCTAGGCCATCAACAAAAGAATAAAATCACGTTTCTATACGTGATTCACGTATACCACTGGCCGCTCCGCACGAGAATTTGTAGGGCAACCGCTCCCGGTTGCTAAACGGCAGGCGAGGTGCCTGCCCTACAATTGGCTCACCAGCGTTATGATCGCATCGGTCAAAATTCTGCGCGCTTGTGTAATTTGGCGCGCGAAACGCAACAGATCGAAAAGGGCACCTGGATGGTTGATCAAATAAAGCGACAATTTCGCCGCATTGGTCCGCTGGCGCTCGATGTCGAACAGGATGCTTGGCGGTAATGGAAAGGGTTCGCGCAGACTATCGCTGATTACGCGCAACGAAAGCATCGGGACCCCGCGAACCGAGCACGCTTGCGCGATCACTTCGGTTTCCATGTCGACTGCATCGGCGCCGTTTGTGCACGCAATCTCGTTTCGTGCATCAATCGAATCGACAATCGTTGTCGATGTAAAAAGTTTCGCGGTGCGCAAATTGCCATTCGCCAGGATTCGCTGCGCCGCAGAGAGTGATTCTCGATCCGAGAAGTTCTCCGCGACGATCAAGTCGCCAACTTGGAAATCTTCCCGCGCTGCGCCGGCGAATCCTGAGCTGATCAAACGGCGGGGCTGCTCAGTCCGTAGGAAATTGTCGATCTTGAGTTGGCAGCTCTTTCGACCAACGCCGGTGTGTAAAATCGCGACGGATTTGTTTTCGATCTTGCCGTAAACGATTTTTCCGTTGCTGGATGATGCACGCTTCTTTTCCCGCAGCAGACCGACCAGTCCCGAACTTTCCGCCGACAAGGCGAACGTGATCGCGATCATCGCTTCATCTGGTTTCGTTTCGCGATCAGCTTTGTGGCAGCACAGATTCGATCACCTGGACGGAGAAACTTTTCTTCGCCGAAGTTGGCGCGTTTATTTCGCTGGGAGCGGGTGAGCTTGGACTTCCGCCAGTAATTGCGGAAATCGCTGCCCGAAATTCCGCCTCCCGATTGGAGGGAAGATCGACAAAAAGGCCGAGGCGATGTTTCTCCGGGATTCCTTTCGTGGTCGTGCCGTCGAGCCGGTGAGCGATTGAAACAATTTCGTTCGCCACCTCATCCAATTTCCCCGGCGCCGCAGAAATCGTGATGTCGCTTACACCGAACGGTGCCGGCGTCAGCTCAGTCGCCGCTGCCTGTTCGAGAGATTTCGTCAATTGCTGTCGCATTTGCGCTTCGAGCGCCGCGCGATTCTGGTTTTTTGTTTCATGTCTTGCGATCAGCCACAAGCCGACGCCTACGTTTACGGCCATGAGAATGATAAATGCGGCGCCGACGCGGCGCGCCATTTTCCGCCCGCGCTCGGAAACGTCCGCTTCCTCCGGCAGCAAAACCTCGCGCGAATCGCCGCACATGCCCGTGTGAATTCGTCGCGCGACCGCGAGCTCGCGTTGCAGTTGCTGGTCCGAAGTCAGTCGCTCCTCCAGTGCAACGCGTTCCGTCGCGGAAAGCTTGCCGTCGAGATAATCGAAGAGCTTGTCGGGATTCATTTCGCTTTGAGGTGGCCCAAGCTTTCAGCTTGCGAACCTAAATAAACGCAAGTTGGGAAACTTGCGCTACTTAATTGCGCCGCTCATAAAGCGCCGCTACAGCAGCGGTTTGCTCTTCGCCCTCGTGGAAATAGAGTATCGCCCTCGTGGGCGAAGATGGTCAGGCGGGCGCGCAGACGCGCAGACGACTTTGGCGTCGTGTGACAGTGGCGCTTGCTGCGTGCATTGCGCTTCTCCTAATTTTTCACCGGCCACTTTTGCTGGGTCTTGGTCGGCAGGTCGCGCTGCATTATGCGGGCCGCGAGCATTTGAAGATTGATTTTCGTCTCGAGGGAAATGTCTTCACGAACCTGACGGTCAGGAATCTGCACGCCGTTCCGACCGGGCCGAGCGATGTCGAATCGATCGATGTCGATCTTGCGCGCGCCGATTACGGTTTGTTCGCGCCGTTGCGACATGGACTCACTTCAATTAAGAACCTGGATGTGCGTTCGGCGCGCATTGTCTTGAATCCGGCCATGGCGTCGCTTAGACCGCGCCCGCCGGATCCGAAAAAGAAAATCACGTTGCCCGATGTCTTTCCTGAACGAGTGCATTTAGTCGATGCAACTGTCATCGTACGAAATCGTCCGCATGATTTCGTGGTGGAACATGTCGATCTTGACTTGAATCCGCGGAATCCCGGGCAATTAAAGATCGACAAGTTACAGCTGGTCGGTGGCCAGATGTGGTTGAAAGTCGCCGCGCAGACAAGCTACGCGAACAGAATCCTGATCTTGCGCGAAGTGGCCCTCTCGAATGACGAGCGTGTTCGCGAGCTGCGCGTTGATGCATCGCGCATCGGCGAAAGGAAGCTCGCTATTAATTTGGATTACTCCATCGGAGCCGGAAAGCTTTCCGGTTCTTTCGCGCTGAATGAAGCGCAATCATCCCTCAATACCGATCTCCATTTGCACGCCGAGAACGTTCCCGCCGGTGTCATCAATAAATATGCGGCGCTTCCGGAAGACTTCATTCGCGGGCAAATAGAAAAGTTGGATGTCGATCTTAGTGGTTTGATCAGCGCACCGCGCACCTGGCAGGGAAAACTGATTGCGCAAATCAGCAATTTTCAGCAGCAAGGAATCGCGTTCGACCGCGGTATCTTTCAGATTTCCGCGGGAAACGGCACGGCGGTTCTGCAAACGGGCGACGTCATCCAGGGCGAGAACCAGTTTCATCTTAAGGGCTCGGGTGAATTGCCGCGCAACATAAAGGAATTCGGTCATAGCCCGGCGACGCTGGAGGTTGCGTTGAGCGCGCCGGATTTACAAAAGGCGACCGCCGGAATACCGCACAAGTTGAGCGGTGCGGCGCAGCTCAACGGCAAGATCGACATCAAAGACGGAAAGTTAAATGGAGAGTTTGCAGTCGCCGCAACTTCACTTGGATTTGAAGACGGCGCGGTCGAAAAACTCAACGCCACTGTCAAAGCGTCGAAGGTGATACCGCCAAATGAAGCCGACACGGCTGCCGCGACAGCTGCGAAGAAACCGTGGTATGCCGACTTGAAGTCGGAAACGACGTTGAACATTTCCAATCTGAAGCTGCGCGATTACGAGGCGGATGCAGTCGAAGGATCTTTGCGCAGCACAGATGATCTGGTCACGTTTGAGCATTTGCTCGTTAGGAGAAAACAAAATCAATTCGCGGTGCGCGGCGAGTACCGGTTGCCAAAAGATTTGCGCGAGGCGCTGATGCAACCGGCAAAGATCGACATGTCGCTCAACGCCATCGAGCTGGGGGATTATTGGAAACCGGATTCGCCGAATCGGATCACGGGTCCACTGCAAATTAACGGGCAGGTCGAATGGAATAATGGAGTGGGGAATGGAGAGGTGTCGATCTACGGCTCGAACCTTCGAGTGCGCGGTTTGGTTTTCCGACAACTGAGCGCGCAATATTCCATCGTAAACAGCACGGTTTACCTGGACGATTTCACCGCGAGTCTGAACGAACGCGACTACGTCAGCGCAAACGCGATTGTCGATCTTCGCCCGCCGTATCGCTACAGCGGAAAGATTTCCGCGAACATTGCCGATCTCGCCGCGCTCAAGCCGCTGTTGCGCTCGTCCGGGAATCAAAACGAGCTGGCCGGCTCGCTCGTGATCGACTGGGAGGGAAGCGGCGACGCGGCGAAATTCAAGAACTCGGGAAAACTGAAGTTTACTCTCGAGAAAGGTCGCTACGGCGATTTGCAATCTCTTCAAGCCAACGTGGACGCCACCTATACGCCGAATGGTCTCGACATCCCGATTATTTTTTTCAGCAGTAACAAAATGGATTTCCAGGCGATCATGCAGGCCAAAGGTGCAACGCTCGAGATCACAAAGATCCAACTCGACCAGGGGCAAGCCAAATATGCATCGGGTTATGTCTCCGTTCCTTTTGTCTGGAAAAATCTTGGAACGAATGCGCCAGTCTCGCTGGCGAACGGAAAAGTCGCAATCACGTTCCAATCGGAGAACCTCGACCTGAAAAAACTGTTCGAAGACATCGGCATGAAACCGGCGGCCTCAGGTTTGGTAAATGTGAAGTTGGACGCGCAGGGCACGCTGGCGAAACTGGATGCCCGATTTGATTTACAGATGCGCGACCTGCGCAGTCCAAGCGTTCCGAACCTTGAGCCTGCACGTTTTGATCTGAGCGCGACGGCACAGAACAATCAGCTCAATATCACGGGAAAATTACAGCAGGCGAAAATTCAGCCGCTGGAACTGACGGCAAAGTTGCCATTCGACGCGGCGAAGATCGCGCGCGCGGGAAATCTGCCGGATGACACACCGGTCACGGCGAAAGTGCGGCTGCCGCGCAGTTCGGTGAATTTTATCCGGCAGTTTGCGCCGGTGCTTCACCAAATCGACGGCGATGTTGCGCTCGATGTCGATGTTAGGGGAACGCTAGGCGATCCAATCCTCAGCGGCTCGGGTGATATGACGATCAACGTTGCGCGTTCTGACAATACCACCGTGCCGGCGCTGACAAATTTTAAGGCGCGACTGAATTTCGAACGCGACGCGCTAACCTTACAACAATTCGGGGGCGAGCTTTCTGGTGGGAAATTTACGGTCACCGGCGGAGTGAAGTTTCCGAAATTGACGCAGCCAGTTGTCGATCTTGCGTTGAAAGCGAATAGCGCGCTGATTGCGCGGAATGACACGATCACGGCGCGTGTGGATGCGGACGTCAAAGTGACCGGACCAATCGGGAGCGCGAATGTGACAGGCACGGTGGCAATGACCAACAGTCAATTTTTGAAAAACCTCGATCTAATTCCGATCGGATTACCCGGCAGGCCTGCACCGCAGCCGCCATCGGCGCGGCCGGATTTTTCCATCCCACAACCACCGTTCCGCGATTGGAAATTCGACGTGGCGATTAAAACAAAGGACCCGGTCCTCATTCGCGGCAGTCTCGCCAATGGCGGCGCGGTGAGCGATCTGCATTTAACCGGCACCGGTTTGCGGCCGGCCTTGCAGGGCACGGTGCGGCTGGAGAATGTCGAAGCAACGCTTCCGTTCAGCCGTCTCGAAGTTTCCTCCGGCTTTGTTTATTTTGACCCGAGCGATTCGTTTAATCCGAAACTCGATCTGCATGGCACTTCCGTGATTCATGATCACACCATTCGTGTTTATGTTTACGGAACGTCGCTTGCGCCGGAGGCTATTTTCACGAGTGAACCGCCCTTGCCTCAAGAGGAAATCATTTCCCTGCTCGCAACCGGCGCAACGCGGGAGGAGCTGACGGGAAGCAACAATGTGCTCGCTGGACGCGCCGCCACGTTGCTTGTGCAGCAACTCTATCGCAAAATTTTCAAGAAAGGCCAGCCGACCCAGAGCAATTCCGTTTTCGATCGCATGGACCTTGACGTTGGTACTGTCGACCCTCGGACTGGACAGCAACAGGCCACCGCGCGCCTAAAGATCAACGACCAATTTGTGTTCGTTGGGGACGTCGGTGTCGGCGGCGATTATCGCGGGATGCTAAAATACCTGATTCGATTTCGCTGATGCGTTTTGCTTTTTTCCCTCTCTTCCTGTGCAGCCTTTCCTTCGTGTCTGAGCTCGCCGCCCAAACCGCGGTCACGCGACCGGAAGAAAAACAAAAGGAGCAGCACGCGGTCGCAAAACAGCAGGAGAAGCGCGCGCAACACACCAGCACGATTGAGTTCCGCGGAGAACAAGCTTTCAGCGAAAAGGAATTGCGATCGCAATTGAAAGAGCAGATCACAACGATTGACGATTACGGTTTAACCGCAGCGCGCGGGGACGATCTTGCTTTCTTCCTCGAGGTCTTTTACCGCAAACATGGCTACACAAAAGTGAACGTGCGTTACGCGATCGAGTCTGGCGATCGGTTGCGGCTCGAGATCAACGAAGGCCCGTTAATGACGCTGGGCACGGTCGTCTTCGAGGGCAACGCCGCCGAGCCAACGCAAAAGCTGTTCGATTTTGCGGTCGGGCCGACGCGCGAGCGCTATTCGAAATTGCAAAAAAATCTGCCATTTGTCGCGGCCGATATCGAGGAAGGCGCCGATCTAGTGCATCGGCTTTATATCGCGGAAGGTTTTCTCGACGCCGTTGTCGAACCTCCGCGTTACACCTACCACGATGAGACGAACCAGGTGGACGCAATCATCGCGATCCACGAGGGCCAGCAATATTTTTTTGGCAATGTCTCATTTAGCGGGCAAACAATTTACGACGCGGAAACGTTGCGCGGACAGATGCTCGATCTCCTCGGGAAACCTTACACCAATGCGCGCGTCGCTGACATTCCGCGGCGTCTCCAGACTTACTTCAAAACGCGCGGTTACTATGATGTGAAAGTCGAAACGACCGGCGCGCCGGAGGAGGCCGTCGATGGTCGCGTGCCGGTGGAGATCGCGGTCTTGCCTGGACCGCTTTACCGCTTTGATGGCGTGACGGTGAGTGGTCTCCAACGGTTGCGGCCGAGTTTCGTCACGAAACGGTTCGGCAAACTTACCGGCCAGACCTACAGCCCGGATGTGCTTGATGAAAGATTCCGCACGCTCATGCGTACCGGTCTTTTTAGTCTTTTGCAAATCAAACCGGTGCCGGTGGAGGGGAACTTGTTGCGGCTCGACATTTCCGCGGAAGAAGCCAAGAGCAAGGAGTTCGGTATTTCAATCGGCTATGGCACTTTCGAAGGCGGGATTTTCGGGGTGCAATATCGCGACCGCGATCTGTTCGGCTACGGACGCCCGGTTACCATCTCCGCGGAAATTTCGCAGCGCGGCTACAAAGGCGAAATTCTCTACGAAGACCCCTTTCTTTTCGATACCGATCTCAGCTTCACGAACCGCCTGTTTGCGCTCACCTTCGATTATGATGGTTATTCTAAATTCGAGCTTGGTGACCGGGTCGAACTGACCCGCAAGTTCACAAAGCAATATGAAGCCGGGCTGATTTTCGCCGCCCGTCATGTCGAGGTAACCAGCGCCTCCATCAATCAGCGATTTTTGGGTGACACCTCCTACATTGTGAACTCGCTTGGTTTTACGCAGACACTCGATCTGCGCGAAAGCCCGTTCGTGTCGCCGCGCGGTTTTGTCTTCAACACCACTTTTGATCTGGCCTCGAACGCATTTGGGAGTGAGATCGAGCTGGCCCGCGGCACGGCGCGGGTCGCCTATTTCCTCTCATTCGCACCGAAGACATTGACGCCTGGCGTTACGGAAGATCAAACGGTCCCGCCATTGCAGCATTGGTTTCAACAATCGTTGCTCGCTTTCGGTGCACGCGCCGGCCTCGTCCACTCGCTCAATAACTCCGGCCCGGATGAAGCGACGACTCTGCCGATCGACGAACGTTTCTTCAATGGCGGCGCGACCACCGTGCGCAGTTACGGCGAGCGCGATCTCGGTCCGCACGATCCGAAAGGCAATCCGATCGGCGGCGAGTTTTTCACTGTCTTCAATCTTGAGTACACCTTTCCGATCTATGGCGAATTACAGGGGGCGGTATTTTTCGATGCCGGAAATCTCTTGCCCACCTCCGAAGAACCGGGAGTTGACGATATGCATTACGCGATCGGCGCCGGCTTGCGTTACAAACTGCCGATCGGCCCGATTCGGCTCGATTACGGAGTTAATCCCGACCGGCAACCGGGCGAAGACATCGGCGCATTCCATTTCAGTTTTGGTTTTGCCTTTTAATTACAGGCAGGGACGTTTCTCTCCCGCGAAAGCGGGATCCGACGAATCTTTCCCGCGTCGGAGAGCCATCCCTACCTGGCCTAACGAATGAAAGATCGACAATTGCATTCGCGAAATCAGCTTGGCGATGTGCCGCCGGAAGAATTCCGCAAGCAATTACACCAACTCGCAGACTGGATTGCGGATTATCGTGAAAAAATTGGCGAGCGACGGATTTCTCCGAACGTGAAACCGGGGGCAGTTCTCGCGCAGTTGGATGTCGCCCCGCCGGAAACGGCCGCGCCGCTCGAGGAAATTTTCGCCGACATCAACCGCGTCATCGTTCCGGGTGTGGCGCATTGGGCACATCCCCAGTTCATGAGCTACTTCGGCTGCACGACGACGAGTCCTGGAATTCTTGCCGAAATGATCACCGGCGCGCTCAACGTTAATGCGATGACCTGGCGCACGTCGCCGGCTGCGACCGAGCTCGAAACACTCGTACTCGATTGGCTGCGGCAATGGCTCTATCTGCCTAACGATTTCGCGGGCGTCGTTTACGACACGGCTTCGATCTCGACAATGCACGCGTTGGCCACGGCGCGTGAAGAAGCGGCGCCGACCACGCGGAAGCTCGGATTGAGCGGACGCGATCTGCCCATCTTCCGTATTTATGCTTCCGATCAGGCCCACAGCTCGGTTGAAAAAGGCGCAATCGCGACAGGCATTGGGGAAGAAAACGTGTGGCGTGTTCCGAGCGATTCCGAATTTCGAATGGATGTCGCCGCGTTGCGCAAAATGATTGCGCAAGATCGACAAGAGAACTTTCGGCCAATGGCGGTGGTGGGG
>CATPAW010000085.1 GCA_955652255.1 uncultured Chthoniobacterales bacterium
CCCTCGTTAGTATCCTCGGTCTTATGAGATTTCCCCTTGCCCTAACGACGAAAATCGCGGGCTACATGATCGGGCAAAAGCTTCGTGGCACGAAAAAGTTCGCCACTGTGTTGCAGCTCGAGCCGCTGCACACTTGCAATCTTACCTGCACCGGTTGCGGGCGGATTCGCGAGTATTCCACCTCGCTCAAGGACATGATGAGCCTGGAGGATTGCCTGGGGGCGGCCGAGGAATGCAACGCGCCCATGATCTCGATCTGCGGCGGCGAACCGCTGATTTATCCGCACATCGAAGCTTTGGTGAAAGGGTTGCTCGCGCAGGACCGCATCGTTTACATCTGCACAAATGCGATGTTCATGCGCAAAAAGATGCGCGAATGGCTGGCGTCACGGTTGTCAATCGAATCGCAATTCGTTGAAGAAAAAATCGGAGATCTCTTCTCCGCCGGTTTGATCACGGAAAAAGATGCGACGGACATCCGCAAAGGTTCTAAAGATCCGGCCAAGCCTACGATTGGCCCGAGCAAATGGATGTATTGGAACGTTCATCTCGATGGTCTCGAGCGCATTCACGACCTCATTGTTGAGCGCGAAGGCGTCTTCAACGAATGCATTCTCGCGATCAAGATGGCGAAAATTCTCGGCTATCAGGTTGCGACCAACACAACGATCTACAAGGAAACCGACATGCAGGAGATCGAGCAAATGTTCGATTATCTTTCCGATCTCGGTGTGGACGGGCACACTATCTCGCCCGGCTACGAATACGACGCAGCCAAGAAGGACATGATCAAGCGGCTCAATCTGCAGCCCGAAAATTTCTTTCTTACCCGTAAGATGACGATCGCGAAATTCCAGAAGATCGAAAAGTGGATGAATCGATACACTCTTTTCGGCACGCCGATTTATTTTGAATTTCTCGCCGGCAAACGCGACCTGACTTGCTCAGCCTGGGCGATCCCGACGCGCAACATTCGCGGCTGGAAAGGTCCGTGCTATCTCATGACCGACGCGCATTATTCGAGCTATGCGGAGTTGCTCGAGAAGGTGGAGTGGGACAAATACGGAGTCGTTAACGGCGTGGCGCGCGACAGCCGCTGCGAAAACTGCATGGTGCACTGCGGTTACGAACCGACCGCGACGCTCGGTTTGCAGGCGCAGCGCGGCGACACCTGGAAAAACATCAAGTTCAACTTCAGTGCGAAGCCGAAGCCGACCGGCCGTGGCAGCGAGACGATCGCTTTTAACGGGGTGAGCTGCGGAAACGGGCACATCACTGGCAAACGCGCCGAGGTTACCGCGCAAGCTTCGTAAGATCGATCCGCCTGAGGCGGATAAGATCGACAATCATGAACCGCAAAACTGACATGATTTCATTGCCAAGCGCGAGACCCGATCTTGCCGAGTCCTATTTGGCGAGCGATCCGCAAATTGTCGATGCTATCGCACGCGCCCAGGAAAATCTTTTGCGGCAACAAAAGGCGGACGGCCATTGGTGCGGTGAGCTGCTGGTCGATTCAACGCTCTGCTCGGACTTCATCCTGTTCATGCACTGGTGTGGCGAAGTGGATGGGCAGATGCAGCAGCGTTGTATCCGTCACATTTTGAGACGGCAACTGCCTGACGGCGGTTGGAATATTTATTTTGCTGGCGCGAGCGAGATCAACGCCTCGGTTAAGGCCTACTTCGCGCTGAAGCTCGCGGGCATTTCGGCGGACGCGCCGTTCATGCAGGAAGCGCGCGCCAACATCTTGCGGCTGGGTGGCATTCCGGCCATGAACACTTTCAGCAAACTTTATCTCGCGCTCCTCGGCCAATTCCCGTGGAAATATTTGCCGACGATTCCGGTCGAGATGGTGCTGCTGCCGAGTTGGGCGCCGTTCCACATTTACAAAATGTCGTCTTGGAGTCGGGCGATGCTTATTCCGCTCGCCATCATCAATCATTTCAAGCCGTCCCGCGTGCTTCCCGGCGAAAAACAATTGCACGAGCTTTATCCGTTAGGCACCGAGAATCAGGACCTTCGCCTGCCGCGGAGCGAACGCTTCTTCACCTGGCGCAATTTCTTCCTGCGCGTCGATGACGTTTTCAAATTTCTGCATCCGCTAAAATTTCGTCCGGTGCGCCAGCGCGCACTCGAGGAAGCGGAGCGTTGGATGCTCGAACGAATTGGCGAGGGGAGTGACGGACTCGCCACCGTGTATCCCGCCATGCTCAATTGTCTCATCGCTTTGCGTGCGCTCGGTTATCCGAAAACGCACCCTGTTTACGCGAAGGCGGCGAAGGACTTTGCCGGTCTGTTTATCGATGATCCGGACGATTTTCGGATTCAACCTTGCCTCTCGCCGGTTTGGGACACTGCCATCAACATGATCGCCCTGGCCGAGTCGGGTTTGTCGCCGGAGCATCCGGCGCTGCAAGAGGCAGCCGATTGGTTGATCAAGAAGGAAGTGCGGATTCGCGGCGACTGGGCCGTGAACAATTCGCATCCGGAGGCGAGCGGCTGGGCCTTCGAGTACAACAACGTTTATTATCCAGACGTGGACGACACCACCATGGTGCTGATGGGGCTTCGTCTCGTTCGGCCGCAAGATCGACAACCGCTCGACGGCCTTTTCCGCCGGGCCATCGATTGGCTGCTTAGTTTCCAATGCGACGATGGCGGCTGGGCTGCGTTCGATAAAAACGTGACGACGCCGTGGCTCGAAGATATGCCATTCGCGGATCATAACGCCATTCTCGATCCGACCTGCAGCGATCTAACTGCGCGCACGCTCGAGCTTTTCGGTTACATCGGATTCGACCGGAACAAACGTTCCGTGCGCGACGCCCTCCAATATTTGATCGACACGCAGGATGACGACGGTTCGTGGTACGGACGTTGGGGCGTCAATTATATTTATGGGACTTGGCAGGTCCTCCGCGGCTTGCGCGCGATCGGCCAGGACATGACGCAGGACTGGATTTTGCGCGGACGCGATTGGCTAGAGAGCTGTCAGAATGATGACGGCGGCTGGGGCGAAACCTGCGTGACGTATGACGATTCCACGTGCAAGGGGCGAGGGGAGAGCACGGCTTCGCAAACCGCCTGGGCGGTCATGGGCATCTGCGCATGCGGCGATCTCGACCGACCCAGCATCCAACGCGGTCTACGATTTCTGCTCAGCTCGCAAAAGCCCGACGGTTCATGGTACGAACCGCAAATCACCGGCACCGGTTTCCCGCGCGTGTTTTATTTGAAGTACGATTTTTATCGCCAGAATTTCCCGCTTCTCGCGCTTGCGACTTACGTGAATTATCGCAACGGCCTGGGACATTATCCGAGCTGTTATCGCTGCGATCGGTAGGGTCGGCACGCTGCGCCGACCGCGGACGTCACAGCGCGGCGTCCTACCGCAAGATCGACATCTCATCCATTGTCGCTGCAATTGACCTGAATTATTCGCGGCCTAACGTTTCGGCATGGCTTACGAACTACCGAAATTACCCTACGAATATACGGCGCTCGAGCCGCACATCGACGCGCGGACGATGGAGATCCATCACACCAAGCATCATCAGACTTACATCACCAACCTCAACAACGCGATAAAAGGAAAGGCCGATCTGGAAAAGAAATCGGTCGAAGATTTGATCGGCGATCTCAACGCCATTCCGGAAGACATTCGCACCGTCGTCCGCAACAACGGCGGCGGTCATGCCAACCATTCCTTCTTTTGGAAAATTATGGGCCCGAAGGCCGGCGGCGAACCGAAAGGCAAACTCGCCGACGACATCAAGTCCACTTTCGAAAGCTTCGATGCTTTCAAAGAAAAATTTGCCGCCGCCGGTACCGGTCGCTTTGGCAGCGGCTGGGCGTGGTTGATCAAAAACAAAAGCGGAAAGCTCGAGGTGATTTCAACGCCCAACCAGGACAGTCCGCTCATGGACGGCAACACGCCGGTGCTCGGTCTCGATGTTTGGGAACACGCCTACTATCTCAACTACCAAAACCGCCGGCCCGATTACATCAAGGCCTGGTGGAACGTGGTAAACTGGGACGCCGTAGCGAAAAATTACTAGAGGCGCAGATCGATCGAGATTTGGTAGGGACGCCGCGCTGCGGCGTCTGCGGACAGCGCAGCCCGCTGTCCCTACCAGAAACTCATGGCTTATCTAAACGAAAACTATCTCAAGCTTCAGGCCGGTTATTTGTTTCCCGAGATCGCGCGGCGCGTGCGCGAATTTTGTGACGCGAATCCGGAAGCCGCCAAGAGATTAATTCGCTGCGGAATCGGCGACGTCACCGAGCCGCTGCCGCAAGCTGCCGTCGATGCCATGAAAGAAGCGGTGGAAGAACTCGGGCATCGCGAAACATTTCGCGGTTACGGTCCGGAACAAGGCTACGAATTTCTAAGATCGACAATCGCACAGGGCGATTATCGCGACCGCAGGATCGACATCGCCGACGACGAAATTTTTATTTCGGACGGATCGAAATGCGATTGCGGTTACATCCTCGATATCCTGGGCGACCAGAACAAAGTCGCGATTACCGATCCGGTTTATCCGGTGTATGTCGATACGAACGTGATGGCCGGCTACACCGGCCCGGTGAAAAAGGATGGCCGCTATGAAGGCATTGTCTATTTGCCGTGCACGGCGGAAAACGATTTTATTCCCGAGCCCCCAACGGAACATGTCGATCTTGTTTATCTCTGTTTTCCAAATAACCCGACCGGTGCGGTCGCGACGCGGAAGCAATTGAACAGCTGGGTCGAGTACGCGCGCGAACACGAGGCGCTATTACTCTTCGACGCCGCTTATGAGGCGTATATTTCGGAACCGGAGCTTCCGCATTCCATTTTCGAAATCGACGGCGCGCGGGAATGCGCGATTGAATTGCGCAGCTTTTCCAAAACGGGCGGATTCACTGGTGTTCGCTGCGGATTCACGGTGATGCCGAAGAGTTTGCTGGCCCAAACCGAGTCTGGAATAAAATTGCCGCTGCACCCGCTCTGGCGTCGGCGTTGGAGTACAAAAGCCAACAGCGTCAGTTATCCGGTGCAACGCGGCGCGGCCGCGTTGTATTCGCCGGAAGGGCGCAGACAAGTCCGTGCGCTCGTTGATCATTACATGGGTAACGCAAAAATCCTGCGCGACGCGTGCACAAAAATCGACCTGAATGTTTTCGGCGGAGTGAATGCGCCCTATATCTGGGTGAAAACGCCGGACGGCTTGACCAGCTGGCAGATCTTCGATCGGATGCTGCGCGAACTGAATGTCGTCATCACGCCCGGCAATGGCTTCGGCGCGCAAGGCGACGGTTATTTCCGCATCTCTGCATTCGGCTCCCGGGAGAATGCGGCGGAGGTGGCGCGCCGCCTCCGGACTTTTCGCTAAGATCGACATCCACTCGCGAAAGGATTTCGAAACACGCTTGTCGATCTAATCGGCGCGCGTAACGTTCCGCAGTTTTGGAGAAACCGAGTCTTCCCAATCAAGATCTGCCGCAGCTCTATCGTTTTTGCTTTCTCATGCTGGGCGACGCGGGCAAAGCGCAGGAAATTTTCCAGGCAATTATGCACGAGGCCGCGCTGCGCGCGGCCGAGGGTGAATTGCCGAACGATCGCTTATTGATCTTTCGCGACGCGCGCTATCGCTGTTTGGAAGCGAGCGAAGCCGGCTTGCAACCCGAAGCAGTCGAATTGGAGGAGCATGAGATCGATTCCAATGCTCCGGTCCAAATCGCGAAACTCGAACCGGCGCAACTCGCGGTTTGGATTTCGGCCGCGCCCGATCCACAGCGCACTGCCCTGGCACTTTTTTATCTCGATGAATTTGATCACGAAGAATTGCTGGCGTTGAGCGAACTAAAGACGGCCGAACTTGCCAACTTGATCGGGAACGGGCGGCAAGAATTTCAGGCTTGGTTGAATGCGACTTTCCCGCGCGAGCAACCTTTCGAAGAGCAAGCATGAAAAAAATGCCGCGTCTCTCGCGTCGTCAGCGCATGTTCGTGCAGTGCGCCCCTTTCAATGAAGAACGCATTCGCGACCGCGCCATGCGCGCAGCTGTTTTTCGCGTGCAAAAAACTGACGAGTTCGCGAATCAACGCGAGTTTGATCGCGCGGTGGCCGCTTTAGTTCAAACGGTTGCCATTCCGGAAGGAGTCACCGAATGGCTGTCGAAGGGAATTTACGTGGCCGCGCCGAAGCGGACGTGGAAACAAGCGCTGCAAAATCCGGCCGTGCTGGCCGTCGGCATAGCCGTCGGTGTGATCGCCGCCGTTTTCGTGATGAAGGTAATCGAACGCATGAACGAATTTCCCGGCGAAACCACGGCGCGGCGGCTGCTGACGGTGGCGAGCTCCGTGCACTCGCTGATGTTGGATCCGGTGAAAACTGACGCGGGCGCGCTGGGGGATTATTTTTTTATGAAACATCGGCTGCCGCATTACGACGTGCCGCTTGAGTTTGCCGAGCTGAGCACGCTTGGATGCCGCGTCTTCGACGACGAGGAAGGCCAGCGCGTCGCTCAAATCTGGCTCGTCGAAAAACATATGCAGTTTTTCTTTTTCCCGGCAGAGCGTGATCCGAAGAACGGTGCGGCGCGTCATTTCTCCGGCTGGCGTTATGTCGATCAATACCGTTGGGCCGGGGTGGTGCAGGAGCGCAACGGAGTTTGTTTCATGGCCGCACTGCGCGGGAATGAAAAGGATCTCGCGCCGTATATTTCGAAACCGAAAGATTAGCCGACAATCACAAGACTTGTCCTGAGCGGAGTCGAATGGATCGACATTGTCGGTCGCGTTGACAGTTCGTGGTAGGCGATTCAATCTTCTCGCGTTCGTGCCAGGGTAGCTCAGCGGTAGAGCAGGGGACTCATAAGCCCTTGGTCGGGAGTTCAATTCTCCCCCCTGGCA
>CATPAW010000086.1 GCA_955652255.1 uncultured Chthoniobacterales bacterium
GTGAAGAGTCCGCTGGATTAAAAAACGGCTCGGGCGCTGGAAATATTGATGTGCGTAAACACGGCGACAGAGCGCCGTGGCTACATTGCTATTCGACGTCGATCACGCGAACGCTTTTTTGACGACGAGTGAGAATGCGTCGAAAAACCGCGATCAACCATCGGGAAAAAAAGCGAAGGGCGATTCCGAAAGACATTTTTGATTGACCGCGAGCGCGATCTCGAAACTCGACCGGAATTTCGCGCACGCGCAAAGTTGAACCAGCATGGACAATTGCTTCAAAGGCTATTTTGAAGCCGACGGTCGGTGGCGCGACTTCTAGTAATCGAGCACGCGCGATGGCAAAGAAACCGGACATCGAATCGTGCACACCCGTGAGCGGATAAGCGAGCGCCGCGCCGGCCCGTGACAACATCCGCCGCCAAAACGGCCACCCCGGCGTCGATCCGCCGGTTGTATAACGGCTCCCGATCACCATATCTGCCGTGCCTTCGAGCAACGGAGCTAGCAGATCGTTGATTCGTTCTGGCGGATGGCTTAGGTCTGCATCCATGATGACTATTAACTCTCCCTCCGCTGCTCCTGCGCCCAACATGATAGCGGATGCCAATCCGGGCTCTCTGTGGTCTTGCTCGATCAACCGGATCGGATGATTCACCGTCAGCGAGCGAATCACATCGCGCGTCCCATCGGTCGAATCATCGTCAACAAATAGGATCTCGTGAAAGGGAACAGCGCTCGACACAATCTGCGCCACCAGCATCGCGACATTTTCCGCTTCATTACGTGTGGGAACAAGGATCGAGACGGACTTGGAAAACGTGGACATGCTTAGCGACTGTAGTAAAAGCTACTGACGCTGTCGTTCAATCGCATCGAGTGCTTCGCGTGCGATCGGCTCGTTAGGCACCAATCGCAACACGGTTTGCAGGTGCGCGACCGCTTCGTCGTATCTTCCCAGCCTGATTAGGACCAGGCCGAGGTTTCGGTGGATCGCGGGGTGCTGTGGTTCGAGTTCGAGTGCTTTCTCGTATTCGCTAATAGCTTCTTCGTAGCGTTCCATCGCTGCTTTCCTATCTGCTTCCGCAGCGATCACTGCACCTTGTTCTAAAAGCGCTTGTGCTGAGTCGATGAGATTGTTCGCCGTAAGAGTCAAAGCATTGGCGAGGTTTGTTCGCATGGTCGCGACGCCTGCACTTTTCGCGGTGGAAGATTTTTCTCCTTTTAACTGCAACGCTTTGCGGTATTCGACGATCCCTTCCTCGAACCGCTCGAGCCGGCAATAGGCCAGTCCGAGCGAGTTGTAATTGTCGGGCAGCTCCGGTTTCAGTTCGATGGCGCGTTCGAAATGCTGCGCGGCTTCCGCGAATTTCCCTTGATCGAAGAAGAGTTGTCCGATCCGGTTGTGACCCTGCCATGCGTCCGGATTCTTAGAAAAATTATCCTGCCAGAGTGTTTCTTCGTTGCGATAAATTTTCGTCCGGGCCCAGGTGTAACTCCCCATTGCGCTAATGAGGAGGGTGACAACGGCTCCGGTTACAATCTTTATCCCCCGTCGCCGCGATTCCAACAGACGCGCCACTCCCGCACTGAACAGAGCGATTAGAGAAATATCGGCGAAGTATTGGAAATGATCTGCGACGAGCGTGCCGCTGCGCGCATAAGCCATGCGCAGGAATCCAAGCACCGGCACTAGCGCGACGACGAAGTAGGCGAAGGCAAAGAGAAAGCTGCGTGCCCAGCGATCGCGCCATCGCCAGAAGATCGACATCACGCCAATGAGCGCGAGCAAAGGCAGCCATTCCACCGGTCGAGGCGAATCGAATCGCCAACTCGGATAGACGGCCATCAGCCGGATCGGCGCGAAAACCTTTCCCGCGTACCACCACACTGCCATTCCGGCGTTGGCGAAGCGTCGACCAAAAGATCCGAGAACAATCTCCTCCTCACCAATGCCGCGATTTTGAAACCAAAGCGTTAGCAAGCCCAACGTGACGGCGACCAAAAAGAATGGCCAGGTTCGAATCACCTCCCGCTGAAAATGCGCGCTCCCTCGGTTGGCGGCTCGGTCCCTGCTCGCAGTGCTATTTTCGTCGAGGTTTGAACTTCGCCGCCACCAGGCGCAGAGCAAAAGTGCCACAGGCAAAAACACCACCTGTGTTTTTGACAGAAGCGCCAATAGGAAAAAAAAGAGTGACGCGACGTAAGCGACCGAGCCGCTGAGGACTCGTTTTCCCTCGATCTCAAAAAAACAGAGGAGTGAGACAAGATAGAAGAACATGGAAAGCAGATTTTTCAGCTCGGAAATCCACGCCACCGATTCCGCGTGCACCGGGTGGATTCCGAAAATCAGACCGGCCAACCACGCCCCTGGAATACCTAGCCTTCGCAAAACCGCCCAGACGAGCAGCGCGTTGGCAGACTGAAGAAGGATATTAAGGGCGTGATAACCGGCGGCATGCCCGCCGAAAAGGTGAGACTCAATCCAGAATATAGTGTTATTGACTGGAAAATAATCTGCGGTTCTCGCTCCCGACCAAATTTCCGCCAAGCCAGAGAAACTTCGCAGCAACGGATTCGCTGTGATCAGCGATTGGTCGTCCCAAACGAAACCCCCACGGAGCGCAGGCAGGTAAGCGAGCCCGACCGCCACGACAATTACTGCGGTTCTTGCCGCGAGCTGCCAATGGTTGAATCCTCGGCGCGCGCGCCGTTGCTTCCTGGCAAGGCTATTCGACGTCGATTTCGCGGACACCTTTTTGCTGACGAATGATTTCGACTTGATTGCGAATTTTGTCGGCCAGCCCGACCGTGCGCGGGATCGCTTCGATAAAGATGAAAGGCGAAGATGTGTCCGACGTGTTTAATTGCACGTTTTCGACGCCGGCCAGCCGGTATAAAAAGGGCTGCCGCGTCTCCAGGTCCTTCACGCGATAGAGTTCCAGCGTGTCGGTCACTTTGCTGAAAATGCCTTCTGTGATTTTGAGCCGCTCGGTCGTCAGCTCGTAGATTTTATTTTTCGTTTGGAGATAACGGGATAGCGCAATAAAGATCGGCACGATCAGCCAGCAAAAAAGAGCGCACAGAATGTACACGCCAAAGTTTTTCCATTGCGATGAGCTGCCGCGCCAGACGATCTCTTCTGCCATGGCGAAAGTTGTAGCGTGTAGTGGCGGCTGTGTCAGCCGCAGTTTTGTAAATTCGGCGCTTGTTACAAGCGCCGCTACAACGTGATGGACGTTGCACAGGCATTCGTTTTGGGCGCCGGCCTCGGGACGCGTTTGCGTCCGTTAACCGGCGACCTGCCCAAGCCGCTCATCCCCATTTTTCAGAAACCGCTCATCACGTTTGCCCTCGATCATCTGATTGAGTCTGGAGTTGAGCGCTTCATCATCAACACCCATCGGCTGCCGGAATCTTTTGAACATGTTTTCCCGGAGAACAGTTACGCCGGACATTCGGTCACGCTTGTGAACGAACCGGTTCTGCTCGACACCGGCGGCGGCATCAAGAATGTGCAATCCCTTCTCGGGACGAAGCCTTTCATCGTTTACAGCGGCGATATCCTCACCGACGTCGACCTTGAGCCGCTGATCGAAGAGCACTTCCGCGCGCAAAACGATGTCACGCTGGGCTTGCGTCGAAATACCGGTTTGGGTGCCGGTGTGGTTGCGCGAAACGGACGAATCGTCGCGATCTCGAACGAATCCAATCCGACCGACAATTTTGACTACGCGAACATATCCGTCTGGAATCCTGAGATCTTTCGCAGGATCCCTTCAAACCAAAAAGTTTCGTTCATTCCAATCGTCACGAAGTGGATTGGACAAGACGGCCGGATTGGTGGCGTCGTCCTCGAAGACGGCAAGTGGTTCAACATCGGTTCGAGAGCCGAATATCTCGAAGTCCACCACGCAATTTCAAAAGAGAGCTGGAAACCGCACTATGTGAAAACGCCCGGGTGGTCGGAGCCAATCGCAGCCAGTGCGTATGTCGATCCAACGGCGCAAGTTCGCGGCTACTCGGTAGTTGGCGCGGATTGCCGGGTGGGAGAGGACGCAATTTTGGAAGACACTATTTTGTGGCCCGGCGCACAAATTGCTTCACGAAGTAACCTCAGGGGTTGTATTGTCCGCTCCCGCTGCAAAGCGAGCGGCGTCCATTGCAACATCGATATTTAGGGCCCATGAGAACCGATCTCCTTCTTCGCCAGACGCGAATGCATTTTCCGCGTTTCAATGTCGATGAGGTAAAAATCACGCCAATCGAAAAAGGCGGCTCTGACCGAAAATTTTATCGAGTGAATTGCTCGCCGGCGCAGGCGCTCATCCTCGTGAAATACAATTTGGAGCGCGAAGAAAACCGGCACTACGTCGCGATCGCAAAATTTCTCGACGCCCACGGGATTCACGCGCCGAAGATTTATTATCACGATCCGGACGAGGGATTAATCTGGATCGAGGATCTGGGCGAGCGCGACCTTTTCGGTTACCGCGGCGAAAGCTGGCTGGTGCGCCGCGCATTTTACGAATCGGCGCTGGATGAGGTCGGCAGGCTGCATCGTGTGTCCGAAATGGATTCGCGCGCGATCCGCGGCGATTTACCGGCCGAGTTCAACGCCGCGCTCTATCTTTGGGAACAGAATTATTTTTTCGAGAACTGTCTCGGCCGCCATTTCGAGATCGACAACGTAAAGCTCGCTGCCCTCGCCGCACTGCCCGTCTTGCGCGAAATCGCGGAACGTCTCGCGGGTCTGCCGCGAGTTTTGGTGCATCGCGATTTTCAATCGCAAAACATCCTCCTGCGCAACGGCCAGGCCTATCTGATCGATTTTCAAGGAATGCGGCCCGGTCTTGCGCAATACGATCTCGCGTCGTTGCTCTATGATCCATATGTCGATCTTGCGCGCAAAGAGCGCGACGAACTGATCGCTTATTATCGCGAGCACCAGATTAGAAATGGGATCAAC
Source organism: uncultured Chthoniobacterales bacterium (assembly GCA_955652255.1). Lineage (GTDB taxonomy): Bacteria > Verrucomicrobiota > Verrucomicrobiia > Chthoniobacterales > UBA10450 > UBA10450. The sequence continues at coordinate 4,970 of CATPAW010000086.1, forward strand.
ATTAACGGTGAATTCGACTTCACCCTTCGATTTTGCGCGATGCAGCGGCTGATGCAGGCTCTCGGCGCCTATGGATTTCTCGGCCTGGTCAAAGGTCACAAGCAATTTCTCGAACATGTTCCCGCGGCCGTGAAATCGCTGCGCCGCATCGTCGAACCAATCGAAGGTTTACAGCAGCTCGAAGCGTTGCTCGCTCAATTGATCTAA
>CATPAW010000087.1 GCA_955652255.1 uncultured Chthoniobacterales bacterium
ACTTCCTGTAGGTTGCTCGTCTCGGCGCCGGTGCGGTGGTCCTTCACCATTTGATACGGTTGAAACACGTAGGAGCGAATTTGACTGCCCCAGGCGATGTCGCCTTTTTCTCCATATTGCCGATCGCTCTCGGCGCGCTTTTTATCCTGCTCAATCTGGTAAAGTTTCGCTTTCAACATTTTGAGCGCGAGCTCGCGGTTACGGCCCTGGCTGCGCTCCGCCTGACAAGCGACGACGATGCCAGTCGGTTTGTGCAGAATGCGCACGGCGGTTTCCACTTTGTTGACGTTTTGCCCGCCTTTGCCGCCGCTGCGAAACGTTGAGATCTCGAGATCGGCCGGATTAATTTCGATCGGAGCGGAGTCAGCGATCTCCGGGACAACGTCGACACTCGCGAATGAAGTGTGGCGTCGCTTGTTCGCGTCGAACGGAGAGATGCGCACCAGCCGATGCACTCCGCGCTCGGTCTGAAGGTGGCCATAAGTGTAATCGCCGCTCACCAGCAGCGTCGCGGACTTGATTCCCACTTCTTCGCCGACTTGTAGATCGACAATCTGCGATCTGAAACCGTTGCGCTCGATCCAGCGTTGATACATACGCAACAGCAGGTCAGCCCAGTCACACGATTCCGTGCCTCCAGCCCCCGAATGAATCGTGACGAAAGCATTCGCGTTATCGTTTTCGCCAGACAAAAATTGGCGCAGCTCAAATTCCTCCAGCTTATGAACGAGCCGATTATGTTCGGCCAGGACTTCACGCTCCGCTTGCAACCGATGCGCGTCGTTCTTTTCCTCGGACGCCAGTTGCTGCAAAGCTTCGAAATCGCCGACTTCGCGCTCCAGTTCGCAAAACGGATTGATGAGCGAACGCAACCGCGAGACTTGATCGACATCGGTCTGGGCGCGTTCGCGATTCGACCAAAAATCTGGCGCGGTCATGCGCCCTTCCAGCGCAGTTAACTCGTGCTGCAGTTTCGGGACGTCAAAGAAACCTCCGTAAATCGCGGACCCGCGATTTCAAATGTTCAGCATCGATAGATGGAAGCTCGGTTGGCATGGCGAAAGATAACGGAACTGGAGCTGCGTGCAAAACGTTGTAGCGGCGTTTGTGTCAAACGCCGAACCAAATAAACAGGCGCTTGTCACAAGCGCCTCTACAACTACCGGCGCGCCGAATCTTTGCGTTTCGTGTCTTGCGTCGGCTCGAGACGGAAAATGGTTTCGCCTTCCTTCATGAGATCGAGACGATCGCGCGCGATTGTTTCGAGATAAGTCGTATCAGTCTGGACCAAGGCTACCTCGCGAGTCTGCCGCGCGAGCAAAGTCTTCTGCTCGTTTACCTGCGCTTGCAGATTATCGATCTCGGCGCGGCTTTGCGTCAGTTTTTTGTAGGGCGGAACAAACAAACTTACGATCACGAGCCAGATCGCGACGAAGAGTAAGACGCCGAGGACGCGATTCAATCGCTGCCAAACAGTGGCTTCGCGACGCGCACGGAAATCGCCGTAGGCCTGCTCCACGTCACTGCATCTTACCGCCATAAACCGCTTTGTCACCAAGTTCCTCGGCAATCCGGAGGAGCTGATTGTATTTCGCGATTCGATCGGTGCGGCAAAGCGAGCCGGTCTTGATTTGGCCGGCGTTCGTCGCCACCGCGATGTCGGCGATGGTTGTGTCTTCGGTTTCGCCCGAGCGATGACTGATCACGGCGCTGTAATTATTTTTCCTGGCCAGATCGATCGCAGCCAAAGTTTCCGTGAGCGTGCCGATCTGATTGACCTTGATCAAAATAGAATTTGCCACGTGTTCGGCAATCCCTTTGCGCAAAAATTCCACGTTGGTGACGAAAAGATCGTCGCCGACCAGTTGAATCTTATCGCCAAGACGCGCGGTCAATTTTTTCCAACCGTTCCAATCGTTTTCCGCGCAGCCGTCCTCGATCGACATGATCGGAAAACGCGCGCAAAGATCGACATAGTACTCAATCAGCTCTTCAACCGTCCGTTTCGCGCCGTCCGATTTCTTGAAAACGTAAACATTGCGCTCCGCATCATAAAACTCGGAGGCGGCAGGATCGAGCGCGATGAAAATTTGTTCGCCAAGTTTGTATCCCGCTTTCTTGACCGCGACCGCAATCGATTCGAGCGCGTCCTCGGCGGAATCGAGTTGTGGCGCGAACCCGCCCTCGTCCCCGACCGCGATGGAAAAATGTCGATCTTTCAAGACGGACTTGAGCGCGTGAAAGATTTCTGCGCCGTAACGCAGCGCTTCGGCAAAAGTCGGCGCGCCCTGCGGCATGATCATGAATTCTTGAAAGTCGATCGGTGCATCCGAGTGCGCGCCGCCGTTCAGGATGTTCATCATTGGCACTGGCAAAACTTTCGCGTTCTCGCCGCCGAGATAGCGAAAGAGAGAAAGGTTTTCTGCTGCGGCCGCGGCATGCGCGACGGCAAGCGAAACTCCAAGCAACGCGTTTGCGCCCAGATTTTTTTTGGTCGAAGTTCCGTCGAGCTCGACGAGTTGATTGTCGATCTTCGCCTGGTCGCGCGCGTCCCGCCCTTTTATCGCAGGCGCGATTTTCTCATTTACGTTTGCGACCGCGCGGATCACGCCTTTGCCGCCGAAGCGTTTCTTGTCGCCGTCGCGCAATTCCCATGCTTCATGCTCGCCGGTGCTCGCTCCGCTCGGCACGGCCGCACGGCCGAGCGCGCCGCTTTTAAGTCGCACATCGACTTCGATTGTAGGATTGCCCCGCGAATCCAAAATCTCGCGCGCGACAACCGTTTTAATGCTGGTCTTCGCCATAATCAGCGCGCGCTTATCATGCGTTGCTTTCCGCATTCCGCAATCCGCATGACAGTTCTCACTGGCAATCCTGGCGAGTGCAGGTACGCTGGCCCATGAATCCTTTCGCGCGTCTGGTTGCGATCGGGCTAGTGATTAGCTGCTGCGCTGTGATTGGCGCCGAGCCGGCGCGCCTCCCGGCCGATCAGCTTGCCCGGGCAATCAAGAACGATTCGATCAGCATTCCCACGCCGGGCGAACTTTTCGCCGCGCTCGAAAAACCGGGGAAGCCGAATTGGTCCGGCCAATATCGCGCCCCGATGCCGATGACCTATCGTAACCGGGCACAGATTGCATTAAACCTTGGCGGCTTGATTGCCGATGGCTTTATCGCGGTTGAAGCCAAGGATAGCCAGCAGGTCAAGAACATCGGCTCCGATATCATCAAGCTGGCAAAAGCGTTGGGCGTAAGTGAGAACCTGCTCCGCCGCGGTAACAGCTTGAACGAATTTGCCGAGAATGACGAATGGGATGTGTTGCAGGAAGAACTTGAAGCAACCCAAAACGAAGTGAAAACGTCCATGCAAACGCACAGCGACCAGGACCTGGTAATTCTCGTCAGTGTCGGCGGCTGGGTTCGCGGCACACAGGTAGTGAGCGCCGCGATCATGGAAAAATACGATCAGCGCAGCGCAAAAGTTTTGCGCCAGCCGGCGCTCATCAGCTTCATCCATTCGAAGATCAACGACATCTCGCCGGAACTACGAGCCGAGCCGCTGGTTAAAGATGTAAACGAACAACTGATGGATATCGAGAAGCTCGTCTCCTTCCCGCCGGGTAAGTCGCCCAGTGTGGATGAGGTGCGAAAAGTCAACGCAGCGGTTGGAAAGGTGATGGAAGCAATCCAGAGCAAAACGGACGCAAAATGAGATGCCGTTCGCTCATTTTATTGTCGATCTTTCTGTTCGCGGCCAGCCTGCGCGCGCGCGCCGAGACGGACAGTGAAGTGGAGGCGCGCAAAACCGCGCTCGATCTGGCCGGCGCATTTACCAATGACGGATTCAAAATGCGCGACGGTCATTGGTGCGGGGCGATCAAGCCGCACGAGCTTGCTCTTATCGCGGTAAATTTGTACGCGGGCAATCAATATTGGTTTTCGGTCGGTGCGATCGATCCGGCGAAAAAAATCGCAGTCAATCTTTACGACGAGGCCGGGAAGCAGGTCGTGACCGAAAATTACAACTCGGGCGAAAAAGCCGCAGCCGGGTTTTCACCGACGAACAGCGGCCAGTATTTCGTTTCCATCGATCTGGTGGAAGGCCGGGAGAGCAGTTTTTGTCTGGTTTACTCTTACAAGTAAAACGCGGGCGAACGATTTAGTTTCACCCGGCCTTTTTCAATCCGGCTCATTTACACCGCCAACTGGACTTTCGCGCTGCCGCACGTTTGCTAGGATCAGGCTGATCTAGCAATGATTTCACTTGAGATATTTTACGAGGGCAGTGTCCAGGGTATCGGCTTCCGGTGGTCGGTTCGGCACATTGCTAAAGGTTTCGATCTGACCGGCTGGGTGCGCAATCTGACTGATGGCAGGGTTGAGCTTCAGGTGAATGGCGAGGAAAACGAAATCCGCGCGTTTTTGGATGCGATCATGCAAAGCGAACTGCGCGCGCACATTCGCAAGCAAACCGAAACGAAGTTGGAAAAACCGGTGGCCGGTCATGGCTTTGAAATTCGTCATGATTGATGCGGCGGTCACGGTCAGCGGCCTAACAAAGGTTTTTCCGGTTCCGTTCCATCGAGAACCGGTCGTCGCGGTGCGCCATCTCGATCTTCGCATCGAACCGGGCGAAGTTTATGGATTACTTGGGCCAAACGGTTCCGGAAAAAGCACAACGCTCAAAATCATCCTCGGCCTGGTTTCGCCGACGCGCAGACGAACAGAAATTTTCGGACGCGACAGCAGTTTGGTCGAAAGCCGTAAAGCCGTCGGCTTTTTGCCGGAGAACCCATACTTCTACAAATATCTCACCGGGGAAGAAACGCTGCGCTTTTTCGGAAAACTCTGCGGGCTGAGTGGCTCGCGATTGAGAGAGCGTGCCGACCAATTGCTCGAGCTGGTCGGCCTGACGAATGCGCGCGATCGGCGCCTGAGCACGTATTCCAAAGGCATGTTGCAGCGCATCGGCCTCGCTCAGGCGTTGATTCACGAACCGAAGCTGCTCGTGCTGGACGAGCCGACCGCCGGTGTCGATCCCGCCGGCTCGCGCGACATTCGTAATTTGATTGTCGATCTTAAGCAGCGCGGAATCACGGTGCTGCTTTCGTCGCATCTTCTCGCGCAAGCGCAGGAAATCTGCGATCGTGTCGGCATTCTGGCCGACGGCGTGCTCGTGCGCGAAGGACGGCTCGAGGAATTGATCGCGATCGAAAATCAAACGAACTCATCCTGGAAAACGCTTCCGATGCGCTCGTCGATCGGATCAACACCCTGGCGATAAGTTCAAACGCAAAATTGATCGCGCGCCGAAGATCGACAACCACACTCGAGCGCTTATTTCTCGACGCCACCTCGGAAGACAGCAACAAATGAGCAACGAAACCGCCGCCTTTACCAGACATCGTGCATTTTCCATGGCGCGTGTTTTCGCGATTACGACAAACACGCTGACCGAGCTGACGCGCCTGAAAGTTTTTTACGTCCTGCTCATTTTCGCGATGCTTTTGATCGGCAGTTCCGTCTTCATGGCACGCCTCACTTTTCAACAGGAGTTCCAGATTCTAAAAGATGTATCGCTCGGGGCGATGTCGATCTTTACTTCGTTGCTCGCGATCATCGCGACCGCGCGTCTCATTCCGCAAGACATCGAAGACCGCACCGTTTACACAATTCTGGCCAAACCGGTGCCGCGCTTTGAATACATCGCGGGCAAGCTCACCGGCGTGCTATTGCTCCTTGCGATCAGCACGCTGGTCATGAGCGCGATGTTTCTCGCCGTGCTCTATCTGCGCGAACAAACCGTATTGCACGAAGCGCTGCGCCAAATGTCGGCCGCGCCACGCGAGCAGATTGATGACGCATTGCGCGCCATCCGCTCTTCCGCTCTCAACATCGACATCTTCCCCGGCATCATCATCATTTACCTGAAAGCATGTTTGCTCGCTGCCCTGACTTTTTTTTTTAATTATATTGCGACCACGTAGATCTACACAATCGTCGTGATGGTTGCAATTTACTTCATTGGGCATTTGCAAGCGACCGCGCGGGAATATTGGCTGCAGGAGCACAGCAACGGCTGGATAACGCGCGTATTCCTCGCGCTCGTCGCGCTGATCTTTCCAGATTTGCAAACGTTCAATCTGGTCGATGATATCGTCGTCGGCGCAGCCATTCCGCTGGCGCTGTTCGCAAAAACTGCCGTGCTCGGCATTTTTTATACGACGATCTACACATTGCTGGCCGCGTTCGTTTTTTACGGGAAGGAATTATGATGCGCTTCGCCTGCCGCGCGGCAGCTCTGCAAAGGCCGGTCCTGGTGCTCGCGATGGTGCTAGCCTTCGGCGTGATGAAACTTCCTGGCGAGCGAGCACTCTTCGTGCAACATCGACAATTACATTTTCGCGACGTCGAATTTAATCTCGATCTGCGAGAAAAGATTGGCCAGCTCGGCTTCATCGCCGCGCTCAGTGGATTTCGCGCGATCGTGGCCGACGTTCTTTTCATTCAAGCCCACGTGGCTTGGGAGCGGACGGAATGGGGCCGCGTGCTCTTATTGTTCCGCCAGGTGACAACGTTGCAGCCGCGCGCGATTTTGTTTTGGGACATGGCTGCATGGCACATGGCCTGGAACGCGAGCGTGGCGGCAACGAACGATCAAACCCAGCCGCGCCTCGCCCTGCGCGTCAAGGCGCAGCGGGAATATTTCGCCCTCGGCAAGGATTTTCTCGAGCGCGGGATAAAAAATAATCCCGAGAAACCGCAGCTTTATGACACGCTGGCACGACTTTACAAGGAAAAATACAAAGATCACGCGAGCGCTTCCGAATTTTTTGCGAAAGCAGCGGCATTGCCCGAAGCCCCGGGTTATGAAAAACGGTTCGCGGCCTACGAGCTTTCGTATTGCGAGGGACGCGAGCGCGAAGCATACGAACGTCTCCGCCGGCTTTATGACGCGGGCAAAAACGAGCGGATGCCGACTTTGATCACCCGACTGAAGTTTCTCGAGGAGAAATTGAACATTCCGAACGAGCAACAGATTCCTGAAAATGCGCGCTGAAGCCTGTAGAGGCCGCTGTCCTCAGCGGCAGTTCCAATTAAAAAGTTTCTGCCGCCAGTGACGGCGGCAGCTACAACAAATGCGTTTCGCGATTTTCAGTGACGTTCATGCCAATCTCGAGGCGCTCGAGGCCGTCCTGGAGGACGCGCATGAGCACCACTGCACGCACTTTGTTTGTCTGGGCGACGTCGTCGGTTACAACGCCAATCCTCACGAGTGCGTCAAACGCGTCCGCGACGTGGACTGCCCCATCGTCAAAGGCAACCATGACGAACAGGCCTCGTTGATCGAATCCTCGCGCGACTTCAATGAACTGGCCGAGCGCGCTATCCAATGGACGCGCGATCACCTCACGGCGGAGGACAAAATGTGGTTGCGCGACTTGCGCTTGCAGCGGGCAGTGCGCGATTTTACCATCGTACACGCCACGCTCGATACACCGGCACGATGGGGTTATGTCTTTAATAATCTCGACGCGGCCGCGAGTTTCACCTATCAACACACGACCGTCTGTTTCTTCGGCCATACTCATATACCGATGGCCTTTATCCGCCACGACGGCGTCAGACGTGTCAGCACCGAACTGCTCCGCATCGAGACGGGCAAAAAGTATTTCATTAATACCGGCAGCGTCGGTCAACCGCGCGACGGCAATTGGCGCGCCGCCTACTGCATTTATGACGTTGAGAACAACATCATCGAGCAACGGCGAGTAAAATACAAGGTCGCCACCGCGCAAAACAAAATCATCAAGGCCGGTCTGCCGCCGCTGCTCGCGGAACGACTTGCGATTGGCCGATAAGATCGACAATCTGACCTCTGAAAAAGATATTGATCATCAAACCGAGCTCGCTCGGCGACATCGTGCATGCTTTGCCCGCGGTCGCGTTGATCCGCGATGCGCACCCCGATGCAGAAATCACCTGGGTGATCAATCCGGAATTCATCCCGTTGCTCCGCGGTAACCCCGATGTCGAGCATGTCCACGTTTTTCCGCGCGGCGAATTTCGCGGCCTCGGTGCGCCGCGCAGCTTGCGGCCCTGGTTGAAGATAACGAGACAACTTCAGCCCGATCTTGCTCTTGATTTTCAGGGACTGCTGCGCAGCGCGTTGATCGGGAAAATTAGCGGTGCGAAGGAAATTTATGGAATGAGCGATGCGCGCGAAGGCGCGCGCTGGTTTTACGATCGCGTCGCGAAGGTCAATCGCCGCGACCACGCGGTCGAGCGTTATCTCAAACTGGCGGAATGCGCCGGCGCCACCGTCGGTGCGGCGCTTCGTTGTTCGTTTCCCACCGGTGATATGCTCCCGCGCTTCGATGAATATCCGCCATTCATTTTGTTGCATCCATTCGCCCGCGGCGACGGCAAATCACTCTCGAACGGGGTGATCGAGGAATTTTGTCGCGCCTTCGCGCCGACGCGCGTCGTGGTCGTCGGCCAATCCGACCGCAAGATCGACACGCCGGCAAATTGCATCAATCTGACGAATCAAACCTCTCTCCTGCAATTAATTCGACTCATTCGTGTCGCGCGTTTCATCATCAGTGTAGACAGCGGCCCGATGCACATCGCCGCCGCGGTGACCGATCGCCTGTTGTCGATCCACACGTGGACCGATCCGCGCCGCGTCGGCCCCTATAATCCCGACGCCTGGGTGTGGAAAAACGGCCGGCTCCTTCGCGTGAACGAATTGGAAACCGTCTGCCGTCTGCGCCGGGCCCGAAGATTCAAATCCAAAGATGTGCCCGGCGTCGTCGAACTCGTTCGCCCGCTCGTGCCGATCGATCCAATGCTTGCTTGATCTCGATCTTCTCCGCGATCAACCGATAACTGTCCGGCGATTGCGACCATTGGCTCGTCTCACGCGCCCGCCAGATCGACATCAGCTCGATCAGCGAAGCCGAACTAATCGAGCGAATGATGTTGTCGATCTTCGCAGCGTTACTGTTGCCTTTCGCTCTCAATTCTGCCGTGCGGTTGGCTGGTTGTCGTGCTATACGTGAATCACGTATAGCATGGCTGGCACATGGATTTTTCTAGTTATGCGAACATGGATGAGCCAAGCCATGCGGTCCTCTCCCTTGCAGGACCATTTCCGCTAGTTTCAAGTCGCGCGGGTAAGTGATTTTGAAATTAAAATCGTCGTTCGGCACGAGCATGACTTTGGCGCCGATCAGCTCGAGCGCGGAAACTTCGTCTGTAACCGAAAGTTTTCTCTCGGTCACAGCGCGATAAGCTTGCTCGAG
>CATPAW010000088.1 GCA_955652255.1 uncultured Chthoniobacterales bacterium
ATCCGCTCGGACGACGGTTTCTGGGTCTCGGATTTCTGTCTCATCTCCACTCCTCGATGGTTACGATGAGCCAGAAATCCTCCCTTCCTCAAGTCGCTATTTTTGTCTCACAGGTGCTCATCCCGGACACGGATCTCGATATTGCCGCGAAGACTGACATACCAAACGACGGCTTCGCCAACAGGGTTTCCGCCGTTTCGAATGATCGCCTTTTCCGGCACCCGCCACCACAAACCATTGATTGGAACCCAATAAGCTCCAGCTCGCACGTCATACTCCGTGCGATGTCCATCGGAAATGTCGCAGCAGGGAACGCCAGCCGGGCTGCGCACGCCTTTGAACCAAGCGCGAATGTCGTCCGGGACATTTTCAAATTGTCCGTGATCGACTGCGAGAGCCGCTCCGGTGAAGAGAGTCAGCATCACGAATAGAACAAGTTGCGCGGACCGCCGCATCGCGACCCTCACCATAACCCATACTAACAGAGTAAGGATAATCATTTGGCCTCAGGTCTCCAAGTGCATGATGCGGTTGCGTGTAAGATCATTTTCTTCGTGTTTCCCTTCGCCGTGAGTTTGCACCGCAATAAGATAAAGGATGAGCGCAATAGAAACTCAGACGCGGTTAGAAACGTCACCCGCGTCCTCAATCATAGATGCTATGTTCTGAAAACTTGGCGGGTGCTAGGGATCCAACTTGGGACCCGATGATTAAGAGTCTCGTGCTTACGATGGCAGGTCGAAGGCTTGGGTGTAAATTTTGTGGCTTTGAGGCCGCGTGCGCGTAGCATCCGTGTTTACCTGTAATCGACCTGCTGATTTTTCGAGGACGGCATCGATTTCAGAATGTTGTTCTTAAGCCCGCGTAGAAGGCACTTGGCCGCGCCGGACTCACTGAACGTGCGTCCGTGAACGGCGCGCCGCCATTGGCGAAATTGGGGACAGCGCCGGTATCGAAGAATCTTCCATAGGTCGCATAGCGGTTATCGAAAATATTGTCCGCACGCGCGTAAATTTGGAACGTCTTGTTGATCTGATACGAGGCGTGGAGGTTGAAAACTGCATAAGAAGGCAGCCTCTGTGCCTGATTGGATTCGTCACCGACAAAGTATTGGCTGCCGACGAACAGCGCATCTCCTCCAACCGTGAACGCGTCGGTGACCGAATAATCGATGCCGGCTTTGATTCGGTTGCGGGGGATGGCCGGGATTCGATTGCCAGGCAGAATCTGGACATTACCGCCGGCATCGGCGAAAGGGCTGTTGGAGCCGACCTGCAGGGCATCAAGAAATCGCGCGTCCACAAGGGCGTAGCTGGCGTATAACTGCAGTGCGGTCGATTTGAGATTGACTTCAGCCTCGATACCTTGACGACGCGTCGAGCCGACGTTCTGGAAATAGCCAAATCCCTGCAAAACCGGGCTCGGAATTGCCAGAATGTCATCTGTGTTGTTTGCACGGAAGGCTCCCAGCTTCCATGCCAGCGTGCCGATGTTCAGCTCTTTGGTGCCGCGCAGGCCAGCTTCAATCGTACGTGACACCACTTGTTTCAAAGGCGGATCGGAGACGAGAAATGCGGCGACGATGCAAGGATGCGCCGGGTCGGCGCAGCCCAGTTCGAGCGGGGTTGGCGCGCGGTTGGCCTCGGAATAACCGGCATAGGCCGTCAATCCAGGAACGATCTTATAGGTGCTGCCAATGATTGGATTGAAACGGTTAAATGTCTCATTGCCGTTGAGGGCGCTCCCAATCTGATCCTCGAGGGTAACGCGCGCGTAGTTGAACCGGCCGCCCCCCGTAATCGAGAATGCATTTGTGACATCCAATGTATCGAGTGCATAAAGGCCGCTGTACTGATTGGTGGCACGAAGCGCGACCGGGCCGATCGACACCGGATCGCCGGATTGTCCGAGAAAGATTCCGCTACCGCTCGCGACATAGTTTGTGCCGATTGTCCCAAGCTCCGCGCTGGCCGAGAAGCGGGTGACGCTGGAATCGAAACTGGCTCCAACCACGAATTGATTGCTGCGACCGAACAATTGATCGGAATTGGTCGCCTGTAACGAGACGCCCGTCGTCGTCGAACGCGTCGTCGTTCGATCATTTTCCCCCAGCACGGCATTGGGCTCGAAAGGATTAGCGAGTTGAGTCCCATTCAGGCCGTTTGCCGGCGTGCTTCCGTCGCCAAAGCAAAGGAGCGTCGGGTCAGCGCCGCAGGGCTGCGTGCCGGTAGGATTGCTATCCAGCGTCCTTTGATCGAAAACCCGCACATGTGCGCCACCTTCGACCGTCCAGGCCGGTGTGGCCTCGACCTTCCCTGTCAGATTGAAATAGCCGACGCGGTTTGTGGAAGTTTGCGGCGTTGTGTAGGTCGCACCATAATACTGTTGAAGCAATTCGATTGGCACAGTAGCAGCAGCGCCGAAATTGTTGTCGGCCACTCCCATGTTGATATGAACTTCGCTCACATCGTTCTTGTAGCCAACATCACCGTAGAAGCGACGAACGTTCGAAGTCGAAAAATTGCGAAATCCGTCGTCGTGCAATGCTTCGAGTGCGCCATAAAGTGAAAAATTATCGACCTGCTTTCCCCACTGTGCCGAACTTTGCATGCGCCCGAAAGAGCCACCCATCGTGTCGACCTCGGCGCCGCGGTAATTGAAGCCATTCTTCATCTGCACGTTGACTGCCCCGCCCAGCGCATTGAGACCGAAAGCGGGATTGTTGGTTACCACGGTAACCGACCGTATCGCGGCGGTAGGCATCAGATCCCAATGCACCATGTCGCCGAATGCTTCATTGATGCGAACTCCGTTCTGGTAAACTGCAAGTCCCTGAGGTGTGCCCGCCACAGGAGATGCGACAAACCCGCGAAATTGCACGTCCGGCTGGAATGGATTTCC
>CATPAW010000089.1 GCA_955652255.1 uncultured Chthoniobacterales bacterium
CGCAGTGACCGATCCGAACGCCTTGCCCGTCTCGCCGGTGGCCAGGGTGAAGGTCACTCGCAACTTGCCGATGCGACGGGTGAGCTCCTCCGCTTCATTCAGCTCGCGCGCCTCACGTTCGGCCCGCTTCTTTTTCAAATTGTCCAGCTCGCGCAAACTTGCCGGCGTCACTTCGTAGGCTTTGCCGGAGGGCAGGAGATAATTTCGTGCGTAACCGCGCCGCACCTTCACCAAGTCTGCTTCGGCGCCCAGCCCGGGCACGTTCTCGGTTAAAATGATTTCAGTCGAAGGCATGATTTATTTTTTTTCGCGCGAAAAATTTTTCGGCAAGAGGAAGCGCGGAGGCGAGTATAGAAGCGGCCACAGAACTGTCAACGCCGCAAAAATTAAATCGTCGTGAGTTGAAAGAATAAATTTTTATCGATACCAATCGTTACGGGTAAGCGGCAGGTTGGTTTGGCCGGCCGGACCGAGCTTCGCGAGCGAAGTTTGATAAACGGCAATCCGACCGCGGCGAAATCCATGCCCGGCCCCGGCAAGGTAAAGGCGCCAGATCTGGTAGGTCGTTTCGTCGACAAACGAAAGCGCTTCGGCATGGTGCGCTTCAAGGCGGGCGAGCCACTGGCGCAGCGTCAGCGCATAATGTTCGCGAAGATTTTCGACGTCGCGAATCTCGAAACCGGCCGATTCCGCTGCGCGAAGCATAATTGGCAGCGGCGGGATATCGCCATCTGGAAAAACGTAGTGCTCGATGAATGAGCCGTTCCTGTTATCGGGTCGCGGAACAATGCTCTCGCCGATGGCTTGATTAAGAAAAATTCCGCCCGGCTTGAGGGCATGATGCACGGCGTGGAAGTAATCCGGAAGTCGGGCACGTCCGACGTGTTCGGCCATTCCAACGCTCACGGTCGCATCGTAAATTTCGCCCCCTTGCGCAGAGATTTCTCGATAATCGCGCAATTGAATTGTCACGTTGTTTGTCAATCCAGTTTCCGCGATTCGCGCGCGTGCCCAGCTCACCTGCGGCTCGCTTAAAGTAATTCCTTCTGCGCGCACGCCGAAATGTTTCGCGGCGTGGATGAGCAGAGCGCCCCAGCCGCAACCGACATCGAGCAGACGCTGCCCCGGACGCAAGCGCAGTTTGCGGCAGAGATAATCGAGTTTGTGCTCCTGGGCTGCATCAAGGCCATCGTCCGGAGACTCAAAGTATGCGCAGGAATACACCATGCGCCGATCAAGCCACAGGCGATAAAAATCATTCGAAACATCGTAATGAAATGTCACCGCACGCCGATCGCGCTCTGGCGAGTGCCGCTTCCCGCGGATTTGAGGAAGCAGTTGGTTCACGGCCCACCGAATTGTCGATCTTCCATCGTACCCGGGCAGTGCGACCAATAGTCCTGCCAGCTTCAATTTCTTTTTCCAATTACCCAGATGAGCGAGAAGAAAATCACCGATTTCAAAGGCGGCCTCCATATCGCCCTCGATATCGAAGGCGCCGTGCAGATACGCTTCGGCCAGAGCAACTTCTGTCCCGCGCAAAAACATTCGCGTGAGAGATTCGGAATGTTTCAGCGAGAGCACCGCTGCACGCGCCCGCCCATCTGGCCATGCCGTGCCGTCCCAAAGTCGGACGCCAACGTTGTCCAGCGAAGAGCCGGCGAAGATTTCGCTGAGAACGTGAAGTGTTCGCTCTTTAACGTTGTCTTGAGACGAACTTGCGCGCATCGCGCGGTGCTGAAAATCTCAGATCATTCCAAGCTTCATTCGACCCGCTTCGCTGATCATGTTCTGGTTCCACGGCGGATCCCAAACGAGCTGGACGTCGGCTTCGTCCACGCCGTCGATTGAAAGAATTTTACTTTGCGCATCGTGCGCGATGGCCGGACCCATCCCGCAACCCGGAGCGGTCAACGTCATTTTCACTTCCACTTTCGTGCCGCCCTCATTCCTTTTGATTAATCGGCAATCGTAAACCAGGCCAAGATCGACAATGTTAACGGGAATTTCCGGGTCAAAGCATTGTCGAAGTTGATTCCAAACGTGTTCTTCGGAAACCTCGTCGTTGCTGGCGACCGCAGTCTTCGATTCGGTTTTAGCCGACGGTTTTTCCAGGCCCAGTGCATCGAGATCTTTTTCCGCGATGCGCGATAGTCCGTGCGGCGTGGCGATGGTGTAACTTCCGCCCAGCGCTTGCGTGACGACGCCTTGCGTTCCGGCGCCGAGCGTGAGCTTTTGCCCGCTCGGAATCTGGATCGCTTCGCAATCGCGGCTCAAAGTAAACTCCGTGTTCTCGTGCATAATCTCAATCAAACTAAGCACCATGCTTCTAACTGCAAGCGAACCATAGGGCCAAGGTTAGCGACAGCTACAACCTCTTCGGATCCTCGAGCAACTCGATCACGCGTTTGAGCAAACGCGCCGCCCCCCCGCCATCGATGCTGCGGTGATCGAAGCTCAGCGTAATCTGAGCTTCCGTTTTGGGAGCAAATTCCTTTTTCGCTTCGTCCCAACTCGGGACTTTTTTTCCGACGCCGAGCCCGAGCAGCAAAGTTTGATCGGGCAGTGGAATCGGCGTCCCCCATTCCACTCCGAACGTCCCAAAATTTGAAACCGTCGCGAGGCCGCCGGCTTGCATGTCCGGCGAAATGCGGCGCTTGCGCGCAAGATCGACAAGCTCCTGATATTTTGCCGCCAGATCGCCAAGTGAAGCTTTGTCAGCCGCGCGAATCATCGGCACCATGATTCCATCCTGTGCTTCAACCGCGACGCCGATGTCGATGGAGCTGGATTGCACGACCCGGTTCCCGATTAATTTTGCGGCCGCGCTGGGATTTTCCGCGAGCGCGAGCGCAAGCGCGCGAGTTGCGTAAAGCCCGGGACCCGGCTTCGGGTCGCGCGATTGTCGATCTTGCAACACCGGATCGAGATTGACTGACGAGCCGATGGTCGAAAGCGGTCGCGTCCAACTGCGTCGCATCGCGTCCGCCACTCCGGCGCGAATCGCGGAAGCTTCCTCTGCCGTTTGATTATCGATCTTGTGCAGAAAATTTTCCAGGTCCTTGATCGTGACGCGATTGCCTGCGCCGGTTCCGAAAATTCCCGCGAGATCGGCATTGCTTAATTGCAGTTCGGCCATGCGTGCGCGAATTCTCGGCGACAGAAAGCTCGCACCGCGCGTCACGGCCGGGACCGGCAAGCCGCCGTCGCGCGACTTCGTTTGCGCACCGTCTCGAGCAGTCATGGCCTTGGCGCTTTCTTCCTCACGGCCTGGAATTTCTTCCGTCAGCTCTTGTTGCGGTGGTTCGGGAACTGTTTTCTTAAATTTGGCGGCGTCTTCTTCGCTGGCTTCGACGTAACCGAGCACCGCGCCGACGGGATAGGTTTCTTTCACTTGTGCGGTGATCTTGTCGATCTTGCCTTTGCACGGCGTCGTCACGCCCATCACGGCTTTGTTCGTCTCGACGTCGATGATTTCCTGATCGGCCGCGACCTGGTCGCCTGCCTTCACTTTTACGTCAACAACCGTCGCTTCGGCGATCGACTCGCCCAGCTGCGGCATGATGATTGGAACTTGCGGCATAAAATTATTCTCGAAGAAGTTTTCTCGCCTTCGCGGCGATTGATTTCGCGCTCGGGCGATGCGCGCTCCAAAGATTTGGATGATACGGAATCGGCGTGTCTTTCGCGTTGATGCGTTGTGGCGGCGCATCGAGCAAATGAAATCCTTCGCTCGTGACGCGCGAAATTACTTCCGCCGTTACGCCGCCAAACGGAAACGATTCCCCCACGCAGAGCAAACGGCCGGTGCGCGCAACCGAGGCGAGCACCGTGTCGGTGTCGAGCGGTTTGACCGAGCGAAGATCGACAACTTCGATTTCAAAACCTTCGCTCGCGAGTTGCTCAGCGGCGGCGAGCGCTTCGTGCAGCATCGCGCTGTAACTCACAATTGTGAGATCGCGACCTTCGCGGGCAATGCGTGCGTTGCCGGTGGGCAATCCTTCGGCTGGCAGTTTGTCGGCCTTGAGGTGGTAATAAAGATATTTGTGTTCGCAATAAACGACCGGGTCGTCGATCGTCACGGCTTCAATCAACATCGTGTACGCGTCTTCCACCGTCGCCGGCGTCATCACGATGAGACCCGGATAATGCGCGTAGATCGACTCCATGCTCTGGCTGTGAAACGGGCCGCTCCCTTTCGTTCCGCCGGAGGGCAATCGGACGGTGATCGGAACTGGAACGCTCGTGCGCCAGTAATGTGTGCCGGCGTTATTGAGGATTTGATTGAGCGCGATGCTGGAAAAATCGGCGAACTGCATCTCGACAATCGGCCGCATTCCGTGTAGCGCCGCCCCGATCGCCGTTCCGACGATCGCATCTTCACTGATCGGCGTATTCAGGACGCGCCCGGGAAATTCTTTGGCCAGACCTTTGGTTGCTTTAAACGCGCCGCCGAAAGTTCCGCCAACGTCCTGTCCGTAAATGAAAACGCGCTCATCGTCGCGCAACAATTTTGCCTGCGCTTCGCGGATCGCCTCCAGATACGTGATGCTCATGGGGCTTGATCGACAAGTGCGCGGTTTGAGATCGCGCACCAATCTTCATTCGTGTCGGGCGCCGCTTCTTTTTGCGCGGTTGTGATCGCTTGATCGACTTGCGCGGCCGCGTCGTTCCGCCAGCCTTGCAGCGTTTTTGCATCGACCAGGTTTAGATCGACAATCAACTTTTCTGCGCGCTTCAAACAATCCTGGGCAAATGGCTCCCGTTTGACTTCATCGGTTACGTAACTGGCATCGTCGTGTTCGCCGTGGCCCGAGAGCCGTAAAGTCGACGCGACCACCAGTTGCGGCGGGCGGCCGGCGCGCGCCCGCTTCACCGCGCTCCCGATCACGTCAAGGCACGCGCTCAGATCGGTTCCATCGAGATTATAGCCTTCGAAACCGTAGCCCTTGGCCCGATCGACTAACTCCGCGCACGCAAACTCGCGCTCATTCGATGTTGAATAGGCGTAATGATTGTTGGTTGCGACAATGACGAGGGGAACTTGCTCGACCGCCGCGAGGTTCATCCCCTCGTGAAACGAACCCGTCTGCATGCCGCCTTCACCGATGCAACTCAGACCGACAAAATTCTTTTCGCCTTTGAAACGCTTGGCCATCAGCGCGCCGACCGTGACCGAAACCATCGCGCCGAGATGACTGATCATGGCGAGCTGACCCTGGCGTGGAAGGCCGCGGTGAATATTGCCATCGCGCCCGCGCATCGGCCCCTGCCGTGAACCGAGATAGGTGCGCGCAACATCGACCAGTGGCTCGCCGAAAGCCGATCGCCCGGCTTGATCGCGAATCAGCGGAGCGAAGATATCTCCCTTTTGCAAAAATAAACCGCAGGCGACGCTGACCGCTTCCTGGCCTTTGCCAATATAAACTCCGCCGGTGATCAGACCGCCGCGATAGAGACTAACGAGTTTTTCTTCGAATGTCCGTGCCAGCAGCATCCAGCGAAACGCTTCCAGGAATCGTTCATGCGGCCCAGCTTTGGTTTTGATTGTCTCGCTGCTGCGCTGCGCCGTCTGAAGCATTCGCCAATTTTACGCAAGATCGACAATCGCGCGCAAAAATTTTTTTGTTGTAGCTGCCGCCGTTTCTGGCGGCAGAATTAAAAGGATCTGCCGCTGAGACAGCGGCAGCTATAATCTATCGCGCGGCGAAGCTTGGCTTGTGCTCGTGACCGTTTTCCGCGAGCGCGAATTGCCGTTGTGAAGAAATTGCTTCGGCCTCGGTCGGTTTCTGTTCGCTCGACGGACGCTCCGTCAATTTCATCCCGACGAGCTTGCTCACGCCGCGCTCTTCCATCGTTACGCCGTAGAGCACGTCTGCTTTCGCGATCGTGCGTTTATTGTGAGTGATGATGACGAACTGGCTTTGCCTGGCGAAGCGATCAAGCATCTTGATGAAGCGATTGATGCTGCTCTCGTCCAGCGCCGCGTCCACCTCGTCGAGCACGCAGAACGGACTCGGTCGCACCATGTAAATCGCGAACAGCAGCGCGACCGCCACCATCGAACGCTCGCCGCCGCTCAACAGCGAAATGCTTTGCAGTTGCTTGCCCGGCGGCTTTGCCGTGATCTCGATCCCGCAATTGAGCGGATCGCTTTCATCTATCAGCGACAAATCCGCGCGGCCGCCACCGAACATTTCGGCGAACATTTCGCGGAAGTTCACCCGCACGTGCGCGAACGTTTCGGCAAACAATTGCTTTGTCGTCGAATTGATCCGGGCGATCACATCGAGCAATTCGCGGCGCGCCGCCGTGAGATCGTTGTTTTGCTTTTCGAGAAACTGATAGCGCTCTTCGAGTTCGTCGTACTCATGGACAGCGTCGAGATTGACCGGGCCCATGTTGTCGAGCTGGCGCGTAAGATCGACAATCAACTTTTCCAGATCGCTTTCTCGATCGGCATCGTGGTGGATCGCGCTCTCCGAGCGCGATGTTAAGTCCGGCGCGGCTTCGCCGCCATTATTAACATCGAGCGACGGAGCGCTCGATCCACCTTCCTGCCGCTTTATTTGCGCGCGCAAAATCTTCTCAAATGCGGGTTGGTCCCTCTGGAACCCGCGGAGATCGACCTGGTAACGTTGCGCTACGCGCTCCGCCAGGTTGTCGATCTTCATTTGCAACTGGCTCAGTCGAACTTGCTCTTGGCCGCGGCGATCGTGCAGCTCACTCAGCGCATCGCGCACTTTGCGCAGGTCGGTTTCGCGCTCGTTGATTGTCCCGACCTGCTTCGCCCGTTGATCCGCGAGTTTAGATAGGATTTTTTCAGACTCGGCGGACAAAACAGTTTGTTGTTTGATCGCTTCTCCCACGGCATTTGATTCGACCGCCTGTGCCGACAGCCGTTTCTCAAAAGTGGCGATGTCTGCGCTACGCACGGCGATTAGTTCATTCAACTCCGTTTCGCGCGCTGTCATCGGATTGCGTTGCGCGATCAAATTTTCCAGGCGCTGTCGCTCGGTCGCGACTGCTAATCGCAACTCCGTCAATTTCTCTGCGCGTTTCTCCTCGTCTTTGGCCGCTTTCTCGCGTCCGGCTTTGATGGTTGATTGTCGATCTTGTTTGGCGCTGAACTCATCGCGCGCCGCTTCCAGTTCCGTCTCCATCGCCGTTATCTTCGCATCCGCCGTATCGAGTTGCTGCGCGAGCGCGGACCGTTCCGAAATGAAGTTGTCGATCTTGTGCGTCGCTTCGTGCAGCTCGCGTTCGAGCAGCGCGAGACTATTTTTCGAAGCCGACCGCGCGAAATCCGCCGCTTGATGTTTCGTACGCGCTTCCTCCAAATCGCGCGCCATTTTTTCTGATTTTGTTTTCGCATCGTCTCGTTGTTGGCGCAGCCCGTCTCGATGCGCGTTCAAGACGGACGATTCCGCCGTCAGGATGGAGATGCGCGATTTGCGTTCGAGCAATGACTCTTTTTGTGCGCTGCCCCGCCCGCCGAAAACGATTCCTTCCACGGAAATGAATTCGCCGGCCAGTGTCGCCGCGGCAAGATGCAGCGAAGTTTTTTTGAAACGAAGCGCGTGATCGAGATTCTCGAAGATCGCGACGTCATGCAACAATTGGCGGACAAGCGGTTGAAGTATTTCCGGCGCATCAATCTTGTCGGTGGCCCATGCGATTGCACGCTCCGGCAGAACTTTTCGCTTTGACTCGGAGGATGAATCGCCCAAGCCCGGAACAAAGAGCGCGGCCTGGCCGAGTTTGCCGTCGGTCAGGGCGGCCATAATCTCGGCAGTCATCTCAGAATTTTGCAAAACGATTGTGTGCAGATTCCGCCCGAGCGCGGCTTCAATCGCGATTGAAAATTTTGGATCGACCTCGACCCGGGCCACGAGCGCGCCGAGAACGGCCGGTTGAAATCGTTTTGGGTCGTCGAGACCTTTCAGCACCGCCTGCGAACCTTGCGCGAGACCCTCGCCCTCCTCGTTGAGCTGCTTCAGCACTTCGAGTCGCGATTCTTTTTCGGCAAGCGCCCGCTCGATTTCGATCAAACTTTTTTCGGCGCCGGCCAGTCGTTGTCGATCTTGCTCCAACCGCTCCCCGGCTTCGCGCGCCCGGGCCACAAGAACATGAATGTTTTTTTCCTCTTTCTCCGAAATCGAGCGCGCAGCGGTAAATTCCTTTTCAATTTTGTCCCGGCCCGCGCGCACTTTCGAAATTGCCGTGTCGAGTTCCTTCAAATGTTCGCCGGTCGCTTCCCGGCGAATCGTGATGCCGGACAATTCATCCTCGAGAGCGTTGATCCGCTCGTCGCTTTTCGTGAGCGCCAATTCCAGTCGTTCCAGCTCCGCATCGTCTGCTGTCCGCTTCGCGCGCAGCTCCGACATTTCGCCGGTCAAATTTTTCAATTCCGATTCTTTTGCTTGCATAAGCTTTTCTGTCTTTTCGATGAGCGCGTTCGCTTCCTGCATGGCCGCGCTTTGCTGGCTGCGCTTCGCTTCCGCGGCCGCAATGTCCTGGCGCGAGCGCTCGAGCATTTCGTTCAATTCTTGCGCGCGTTGCTTGTTCAGCTCGATCCGCGTGCGATGCGCGGCGATTTCACTTTGCAAGCGTTGCGCTTGGGCGCGGCCGTCGGCGATCTCTAGGTCGATCTTGTCCAGCCGCTGTCGTTCTTCCGCCAGCGTCGTTTCGCCATTGTCGATCTTGGCGCGCGCTTCTTGTTCGGACTCGCTCAGACGATCGATCTCGCGCTGACATTCTTTCAGCCTGGTCTCGAGCGCCTCGAGTTGTTTTCGGGAATAATGAGTGTCGAGCACGCGCAAATCCGCGTGCAACGCTTGATATCTTCGCGCCTTGCCCGCCTGGCGTTGCAACGAGCCGATCTGCCGCTTCACCTCTTTGATGATGTCGCCGATGCGCAAAAGATTCGCTTCCGTCGCTTCGAGTTTGCGCAACGCCTCCCGTTTTTGCGCTTTGTATTTGGTAATCCCAGCCGCTTCTTCAAAAATCGCGCGCCGATCTTCCGGTCGCGAACTCAGGATCATGTCGATCTTGCCTTGCTCCATCATGGAGTAGGCGCTGCGAGCCACGCCGGTGTCGGCAAAGAGATTTTGAATATCGCGCAAACGGCAGGCTGTCTTGTTGAGCAGATATTCGGAGTTCCCGTCGCGATAAACGCGCCGCGTCACGCGTACCTCATGCCAATCGACGTCGAGTTCCGTCGCGCAATCAGTCAAGGTGAGCGAGACTTCGGCGAAACCGACCGGCTTGCGCGTGTCGCTCCCGCTGAAAATGACGTGGGCCATTTCGCCGCCGCGAAGCGATTTGGCGGATTGCTCGCCGAGAACCCAGCGGACGGCATCAAGCAAATTAGATTTTCCGCAACCGTTTGGGCCGACAATGGCGGTGACGCCTTCGTGAAAATTAAAAATCGTTTTATCGGCGAACGATTTGAAACCGAGAAGTTCGAGCGATTGTAAATGCATGCCGCGGCTAAAATGCCAGCCTCGACCGTGAATATAGCGAGTGAGACGGGGTTACAAGGGCAAAATCATACAA
>CATPAW010000090.1 GCA_955652255.1 uncultured Chthoniobacterales bacterium
GAGAAGGCGTTTCATTTTCTTCGCTCTCGCGATCAGATCGTCCATTTCGACTATCTTGCGTTGCGCGAGTAATTGCCAGCGCTGGAATGCTGGGATCTCTCTGCCGAAGCCGTGGAAAAGGCACCGCATCTCATCAACTCGGAACCCCGCTCGCTTGGCCACATCGATTACTGCCAGGTAGTTCAAAACACCGGGTTCGTAATGGCGCTTCCCGCCGATGCGCTGAGTTTTGGGCAGCAGGTCAATCTTCTCGTAATACCGGATTGCAGAAGCTCTTAGACCTGTCCTGCGAGCGACTTCGCCAATGGTCATGTTCGCCATATGAAAAACTCGCTTGACTTAAAGCGCACTTCAAGTCCTAGCGTCGCAACTAATATGAACACTGATACGAAGAAAGACACTGAAATGAAGAAATCGACAAAACCTCCTTTACCCCTAATCGCCAAGATAGCTATTGCAATGACGTGCATTAATACGTGGGTCATCTTCGAAGAGACGATCGTAGATCGACAAGGTCTCTGGCGCTACATGCCCTACTACAGGGTTGGATTATTTTGCGCATGGGATGCCGTGGTGTTCGCGGTCACTCTCCTACTCCTTCTGGTAAGCGTTGCTCGGTCACGTCGTCGTAACGACCTAGCGCTATCGTCGACGCCTCCTTTACCACTGATCGGCAAGATCGCGATCGCGATGACATTTCTTATTACATTGGTCATTTTGTTCGTCTGGCCTGGCGTGCTGCTGCGAATCTGCTGATCGTGGCATAAGCGACGCTCGACAAGCAGGCGTGGTATTCACGTTTAGGTTGGACGATACTCGGCCCGTGCGTTTGGCAGGAGCGGACCGGCGAGATAATGCGCAAGCAGCTGCGGACGGCCTAACGAAACGACGTCTCTGGTTAGCGCGTCAACGAGTAAGCGCCGGCAGGCAACGCCAGACGCGGCGGCAGGGGCAGCCTGGTACCGGAACGATCGAACACGCAAACCATCGCCGGCCGAAGCACAGCGTCGCGGGCTTGCCACACTCGAAGCGGTGATGGGCCAAATTTATCTCACCGTCTTAATCGCGCGCCTCGTAGGATTGCACATCGTTCATGCGAGCTCGCGCGATGAATGAAATAGATCGCTGCATTTTAGCTCTGCGTGTAGCGCACAACCAGGAGGGTTGCGCTCCATAATGGCGCTGAATGAAGTACTCTGAGCTCAGACGCGGTCTTTCACCCGAGGAAGCAGCCGCGTACGTGGGCAGCAAAGAACTGTTGCGACAATTTGAACGTGCGAAATGGCTGAAGCCGTTTGTTCGCGGGAACCGCCTTACGAGATTTGACGTTCGCGACTTGGATGGTTGCATTGATCGCCTTAAAGCGGGTGAACTGCTTTCCAATGCCGGAAGGGGCGTGATTACACGCGAAATGCCTTCATGATCTCACGATCATCGGGCCGTAGTTTAGCATAATGGCGCTGCACGACGCGGACATCATCTCCAAGCCAGGTCGCGATTCTGTAAATATCGATTCCTTTGCTCGCGCAGATCGAAGCGAAGGAATGACGCATCACATGCGGCGTGACCCACGGAACTCCCTGTGCATTCATATAGTCGGAAAACGCGCGTCGAAAATCGAATCGATAGCGGTGACTTCCCTGAACGACATCGGGTTGTAAAACGTACGGCAAACGCAAGCCCCAGCGTTTCAAAAACTCCGCAAATTGATCCGTCAGCGGCACGGTGCGTGCATCCCGGTCCTTGGGACGAAAGGTTGCGGTTGCACGGATCTCTACGGTGCGCGCTGAGAGATTGAACCAGTCGGGGACAGCTTCAATGATTTCCAGCTTTCGCATTCCAGTATGGAAGCCACAAAACAGGATATATCGCAGATCATCGTTAGGCGCGTTTTCTATCAATCGTTGCGCGAGATCAAAATCGGCAAAGAGAGTCCTGCCCTTTCGATCAATCCGATCGAGCTGTACCTCAAGTACAGGATTACGCCGGCATAGGTTTTCCTTCACGCACCAATTCAAGAAAGAGCGCAGCGTAAACATGTAACTTTCCGCCGTGCTCGCGGCGACACGCGCCTTTGCCGCCTGGTAGAAAGCTTTGCAGTGGTAGGCAGTGATGCTTGCCGGTGGAGCATTCTTCACGCTGTCGGCAAACATGCTGAGGCAAGAACGCTTGCTCTGCGCACTCATTTTGCTGTAGCGGTTCGTCTCGTACTTGTGGCTTAGGAATCGATCAATCTCCGCGATTAGAGACTGCGCTGGCTGCAGCTCGGGGCTGTCCATAATCTCGCGCGCACGCCGGAGAGCTGTGATGTAGTCGTTTGTTTCGAGGGAGACAAAGCTTCGCCGACCTTTGACCTGCTTTGCGAACCAGTATGTGTCTCCGCGCAGATATACTCCTTTGACTCTCCCTTTGAGCATTCGGATATGCTCTGCCTGTGGTAAGCATTTGGCGCTCTAAAGCGAGAGCATCCAGTCCACCCTCGTATAGTTTGATAAACGCTAACAAGATGCTGGCTACATTGCTGAGGTGACCAAGCTGATCCAGCTGGCGATATTTCGAAGCGGAAGTGTGACAGCTCAGCTGTACCCTACCGTTCACATGCTCGAAAGCTTAGTGTTACAGCCTAATTACCCAGTAAGGTAGCTCGTCCGGCAGCTTGCATTTAGAACAAAAAAGTGTGACAGGTCATCCGTACCCCACCGTAACATTTCACGCTGCGATTGTGATTACTGTCACATTTTACTGTCACATTTGGCCGTTTTTCATGGGTTTGCATGAGTTCATATGGAGTTGCCCACGAGGGAAAAAGTTTTTTCAGGAGGCTCCGGGC
>CATPAW010000091.1 GCA_955652255.1 uncultured Chthoniobacterales bacterium
GCCTACGAATGGAGCGGCTCCATTATCGTTTCGATGGCGATGCACGCGCTTTTTAATTCCGTGTCGCTCACCTTACTTGCATTTCCAGAACTCTTCTCGCAATGAAATTGAGAGAGCTCGGCGAGGACCGGTTGCTCGCTCAACTCTTGCCGCATCTCCCGCCCGGGAGGTCCGTTTTCGCAGGCGCGGGAGATGACTGCGCATTAGTAGAAAATCCCGTCGGCCGAAATTTTCTTGTGCTCAAAACCGATTGCGTAGTCGAAGGCGTCCACTTTTTGAGCCAAGCCAACGCGCTCGATGTTGGTTGGAAGGCGATGATGCGTCCGCTAAGCGATTTCGCCGCGACTTCCGCTGTGCCCCAATTTGCCTTGATTACCCTCATCGTCTCCAAGGAAACAAAGAACGACTGGGTGAAAAAGATTTATCGCGGTTTAAGCCGGGCCGCGGCGCGGTTTCGCGTCGACATTGTTGGAGGCGAGACCAGCGGCACACGAGGTCCCGCCGTCATTTCGGTCAGCGTTGCGGGGTTTGTCGAGAGAGGGCGCTGCGTATTGCGCAGCGGCGGAAAAATCGGCGATGATCTTTTCGTGAGCGGCCGACTCGGCGGAGCGAATCGGAGAAGACATTTAAGATTCGTTCCGCGGATCGAGGAATCCCGCTGGCTCACAAAAAATTTCGCGCTTCACGCCATGATTGATCTGAGCGACGGCCTTGGCGCCGATCTCCCGAGACTTGCGCGCGCCAGCAAAGTCGGTTTCAAGATCGACAAGAAGAACCTGCCGCTCAATCGCGCCGCCACGATCGACAATGCAATTTCAGACGGGGAAGATTACGAATTGCTCTTCGCCATTTCGCCGCGCGACAGCGATCGTTTGCAAATGAGGTGGCGCCGAAAATTTCCCAAGCTCCTGCTGACGAAGATTGGTCACTTCAATCGAAGATCGAAGATCGAAAATCGAAAATTGCCCGGTGGCTACGTTCATTTCAAATAGTCCGGCGGAAACGGAGGCGTTCGGCCGGCGATTGGCCAAACGTGTAGGCCCGGGGTCGGTGCTGGCGCTGAAAGGCGATCTCGGCTCAGGGAAAACGCAATTAGTCAAAGGGCTCGTTGCCGGATTCGGCAGCAAGGCGCCAGTCACAAGTCCCACGTTTACGATTTTGCACGAATACGCTGGCGGGCGCTTGCCCGTTTACCATTTCGACTTTTTCCGGCTGCAAGATCGGCAATCCGCCGTGCGGCTCGGTCTCGACGATTATTTTTTTGGCGCGGGCCTTTCGGTCATCGAATGGGCAGACAAGTTTCCGGAATTAATTCCAGAACCGGCGCAATGGATTTTCTTCGAGATGAAATCGGAAAACGAGCGAATAATCAATACGCTGGACGATGCTATACGTGAATCACGTATTCCATTGAAGCCGCACCACATGAAATGAGAGTGCTGGCTCTGGAGCTTTCCACTGTGCGCGGCAGCTTCGCCTGGTTGAACTACGATGTCGCTCCTGCGAGTGAGCGCGGGACAAGCCTTGCGCGCGAGTGGCCGAACGATCGGAAAAACTCCGGAACGTTCTTTGAAAATCTCGCGGATGCGCAAAAACAGTTTGGGGCGCCTGACACGATTGTCGTCGGTTTGGGACCTGGCTCGTATGCTGGAGTCCGAATTGCGATCTCAGCTGCGATTGGTTTACAGACCGCATCGAATGCGCGACTCATCGGGTTTCCTTCGATCTGTGCAATGGAGACCGGCGAAGACGAGTACTGCGTCATCGGAGACGCGCGCCGGCAATCGTTTTTCTTTGCGCGCGTTCGGGCCAACGATTTAATCGAAGGTCCGACGTTATTCAGCGAAATTGAATTGCGAGGCAAGATCGACAAGTTGCAAGACAACATGTCGATCTTTGTCTCGGAGAAACTTCCGCAGTTTAAGCGCGCGGCCATTGCTTATCCTTCCGCGATCGTGCTGGCTGGACTTGCACAGGATTCGCATCGCAATTTTGCATCGCCGCCGCTTGAGCCAATTTATTTGCGCGAGCCGCACATCACGATTCCGAAAAGAGCGAAAGTTGTTCTATGACCACGGAGAGATATCGATGTTGGGCTGAGATCGACCGCAGCGCGCTGCGACATAACGCGGCGGCGGTCCGCGAGCGAATCGGATCAGCCGAGCTGCTCGCGGTCGTGAAAGCGAACGGCTACGGGCATGGCATGGTGGGCGTGGCCGAAGCGCTCGCGAATGACGCGCAAATGTTCGGCGTGGCCAATCTGGAGGAAGCGATCACGCTCCGAGATTCACTCGCTCATCCAGTCATCATTCTCAGCCCAGCGCTGCCGGGCGAAAGATCGACAATCGTCAAGCGCGCTTTCATTCCGTCGATCTCGACCCTTGAAGAAGGGGGAGATTTTAGTCATCTCGCGCACACGGGCGCGGTCGCAATCAATTTTAAGATCGACACGGGAATGGGACGCATGGGTGTTCCGGAAACCGACGCGCTCGCTGTTTTCAAAAAAGTGGCCGCGCTACCGAACATCAAAGTGCACAGCGTTTCCTCGCATCTGCCGGTTGCAAACGAAGATGCGGAATATACCCGCGAGGAGCTTTTGCGATTCGGCAAACTTGTTCAGCAATTTCGACGCGAAGTTCCCGGCGATTACAAAGTCCATGTCTTGCAGAGCGCAGGCGTGCTCGCTTTTGCCGATCCGACTTTCGACATCGTACGCGGTGGCATCATGCTCTACGGCATTTCTCCTTTGCTAGAGTTTCAAAAGATTTTGCAGCCCGTGATGACTTGGAAAACGCGGGTCGGTCTCATTCGCGACATGCCAAAGGGCAGTTCCATTAGTTATGGGCGGACATTTATCACGCCGAGAAGAATGCGCATCGCAACCCTCACGGCCGGTTATGCCGATGGTTATCCGCGGCATCTTTCCAACCGCGACGCCGCGGTTTTGGTCCGCGGCCGGCGTTGTGCTTTGCTCGGCCGCGTGACGATGGACCTTATGATGATCGACGTGAGCAATATCGACAATGTGCAAGTTGGCGATGAAGTGATTTTAATGGGCCGCCAGGGCGATCAGGAAATTTCGGCGGCCGAACTGGCGGAGCGGGCTGGCACGATCACCTGGGAGATCACGACGCGCATTGGCAGCCGTGTCCAGCGCATTTACACTTGATTGTCGATGTTCCAGATCATTTTCAACGAGCTGAGCGCGGCAGAAATCTCGGCTTTGCCGAAGTCGTTGCAGCTCGATCTCCTGGCCGAGTTTCAAATTCTGCCGGAGGACGTCGATCATCTCGATACCAGGCGATTTGGCGTAATCGAGCGCGAGGGGAAAAAGTTACACCGTTACCGCGCGAAAGATTACCGGATTTATTTCGAAAAGACCGACGAAGGAATCACCGTGCACCGCGTTCTGCACAAAAACACGCTGCGCGATTTTCTTTTCCGGAGCAAGCTGCCGACGTCGGAAGACGCGCAACTTGGTGAGACGCGCGAGTTCTGGAAATTGATCGAACAAGGCGAGCGAACCCGGAAGGTGTAGATCTGTAGCGGCGGTCTATGACCGCCGGAAATAAATACGACGCTTCCGAACTTCGCGTGGAGACTAAGAGATCTCTCGACTTCGCTCGGGATGATAAACTTGGCGCTGATGCGCCTAGTTTGTCATTTCATCAGCAGCACTGAGCGGCTGCGCTTGATTTCGCGGGTGATTTTGCGGTGCATGTGCGCCGGCATGCCGGTGACGCGGCGGGGGAGAATTTTGCCGCTTTCGGTGACGAATTTTTTCAGGAGATCGGGATTTTTGTAATCGATCGCTTCCACAGCGATGTCGATCCGGCGCCGCGGCATGATGCGATTGGCGCGGCGGAAAGCGGAACGGCGTTTGGCGGTTTTAGGTTGCATCGACAATTATCTGGTCTCGCGGTGCAGAGTATGACGCTTGAGAAATGGATTGTATTTCTTTTTCTCAAGACGATTGGGCGTGCGCGGACTCTTCTTGTTTCGAGAAGACATGTAGCGCGAGACCGGTTGGCCGAGCGCCTTTGCTTCGGTGCACTCGAGAGTGATGATTTCCTGCGCCATGATGATTATTCTTTATTTTCGGTCGGCGCGGCTTCCTCTTCCTCGGCTTCACCGCCCTCTTCCTCGGTCAAACCGAAGAGCGAAGTCACCGACTGCCGGACACGTGAGGCCTTATTCTGTTTCTCGAGCTGCGACTGACACTCGACCGTGAAACGCGCGAATGGGATCGCTTCAAGTCGCATGTGCGGAATCGGTTTGCCCGACATTTCGCACACCCCGTAGGTGCCGAGCTCGATGCGTTTCAAGGCCTGATCGATTTCGTAAAGCGCGTCCTGCTCCTGCGAGAGCAAACTCAAGGCGAAGTCGCGATCGTAGGCATCCGAGCCGGCATCGGCCTGATGCATGCCAAAGGCGGACGCTTCGCTTCCTTCCGCGCGCGAACGCAATGTGTCCTGCGCCACGCCGGCCATGGAATCGACCATGGCATCGCGCAGCTGCAGCAGTCTCTCTTTCTGCCTGCGGGTGAAGGGATCGAGTCTCCGCTCGCGATGATTCCGGCCGAGCAGCTCGAGCGTGCCGCGCGAGTTGTTCCTTCCTCTTCCGGATTTCGAAAACTTCGGCGAGCGTTTTGCCGAATGTTCTCGCGTCTTCGCTGGAATTCGCGCCGCTTTCTTCGATGTCGATCTTTTGATGGAAATCCTGCGCTTCGCCTTTGCGTTAGGTGCGGCCGGTCTTCTAGCGTGGGCCTTCTTTTTCTTCGATTTAGGCATAATTGAAGGCGCCTGCGGTTTCCGGCGCCAAAAACGGAGGCTTAATTAAGAACATTTCGCCAAACGCGCAAGCAAAGATTTCACGCAACGATTCGACCAATTAGAGGGCGCGTCTTCGGGTCGATCTTACGAGCTGGCGCTGGAGTAATGCCTCAGGGCAAAACGCCAGAAAACGCGCGACAACCAGAAGACGATCGTGGACGCGATGACCAATTGCAGCATCAATCGGCCCGGTTGTCCGAGTGATTTGATGAGTAACCGAGCTGGAATATTTGCGACGATGACAACGGGAATAATCCAACCGAAAACGAACCGAAAAAGCCTCGGATAAATTACGTCCGGATAGCGGGCGATGTTAAGAAAGTTGAAGTAGCCGTAAACGAGCCCTTGCGCGCGCA
>CATPAW010000092.1 GCA_955652255.1 uncultured Chthoniobacterales bacterium
CACAATGACAACGCCACCCACGGAAGGCGCCCATAACCGAAGGTCAGATTGAAGACGCCCACTGTTCCGAGCAGAACGGAAACGAATTGCCAGCGGGTGAGCCGTTCGCGCAGAAAAACCGCTCCGAGCAAAACGTTCATGAGCGGCGTCATGAAATACCCAAGGCTTGTCTCAATGACGCGACCGATGATTACGGCCCAGATGTACAAAAACCAAGTGATCGCGATCATCGAGCCGCTAGCCAGACAATAGAATCTGGCGCGTCGCGACCGAACGTTGGCTGCAACTTCGGTCCAGCGGCGCTGCCACGTGAGCAACGCGATTAAGAAGATCGACGTCCAGACAAAACGGTGCGCGAGAATCTCAGTGGCTGGCACCGCCTTGAGCAGCTTCCAGTAGATTGGAACAAGTCCCCATGTGGTGAACGCGGCGATGCCGGCGATGAGGGCGGATCTCTCGCGCGATTTATTTTTTTGCAAGATCGACATGCTGGCGCTTCCTATTTCACGGTTCGCACGCGTGGGCAAATCTCCATCAAATAAAAACGAGTCAGGAACGCAGGAAAGAAGGAAGGAGAAGAGATTGAAATGCCCGACGACGGAATAGAACTTAATTTCTTGCTTTCCTGTTTTCCTGATTAAGTCTGTTAAGTAAGCTTTGGAATGCGGAATTTCTTCGCCGAACTCAAGCGGCGAAAAGTTTACAGCGTCGCGGTCGCGTACGCGGTCGCCGGCTGGGCCCTCGCTCAAGGCATCGCGCAGGTTTTTCCGGTTTTCGACATTTCGAATTTGGTTGTGCGTCTCATCGTGCTCCTTATCGTGCTCGGCTTTCCAGTCGCACTAATTCTCTCGTGGTTTTTCGATCTCACTCGGTACGGGATCGTGCGGACGCCGGATCGGCCCGAAATTGAGATCGACGTCGTTCGACCGATCGGCTCGAACGAGAAATCAATCGCCGTTTTGCCTTTCGCCGATCTAAGCCCGGCAAAAGATCACGATTATTTTAGCGACGGGATTGCGGAGGAAATTCTCGTGGCACTGGCGAAGATCGAGGGTTTGCGTGTTGCGGCACGGCGGTCGTCGTTTTGGTTCAAAGGAAAAGAGGCACAACTCAGCGAAATCGCGCGCAAGTTGAATGTCGAGCATGTGCTGGAAGGAACGGTGCGACGCGACGGCAACCGCCTACGGATCACTGCCGAGCTGATTGACGCGGGGGACGGGTTCACGATTTGGTCTGATACATTCGAGCGAGAAATGCAGGGAATCTTTGCGCTGCAAGACGAAATTACGCGTGCGATTGTCGATGCGCTGAAGCTCAAGCTGGCGATCTCGCCACCGCCACCCTCGCGCAGTCTCGATGCTTACGACGCGTACTTACAAGGCCTCTTTTATTCCGACAAAACGACCGAGGATGACCTGCGGAAAAGTTTAGAATTTTTTGCTCGCGCGCTGGAGAAAGATCCGCAGTTCAGTCGCGCATGGACAGGCATTGCAAAGTCGTGGCTTTGGCTCGCGGACGCGTACGTGCCACCGATTGAAGCGTATCCGAACGTCCGCGATGCCGCAGGTCGCGCGTTGCAGTTGAACGACAACGAAGCCGAGGCGCACGTGTATCTCGCGGAGACCAAGCGCATTCTCGATTGGGACCTCGACGGAGCGGAAGCAGAATTCAATCGCGCGTGCGAGCTGGAGCCGAACTCCACGCCGTCGAATTATTTCGTCGCTGCGCTGCATGCAGCACGCGGCGATCGCCACAAAGCGCTCGCGTTTTTGCAGCGTACATCGAAGATCGATCCGGCGTCCCTATGGGTGAGTAACTTCGCTTGCGAGCTTTACCGTTATTTCGGCCTGAACGATGAAGCGATGGCGGCTGGTGAACGCGCATTGCAACTTGATCCGACTTTCGCCTATGGCGAGCCACTGCTGGCGGCGCTTTATCGCGAGATGGGCCACTTCGATGATGCGATCGCGCTATATAACAAAGCGCGCAGCATCACTGGCAAAGCCGCATTTGGTTTGGCGATAACTTACGCGCGAATGGACCGGCGCGAGGAGGCGCGGCAAACTCTCAAAGCCGCAACAGCGAACCGCCGCTACCTACCGGGCGACGCCATTGCCCATGTACACGTTGCGCTGCACGAACACGATGCTGCCATTCGCGAACTGCAGCGCGCATGCGAGGAGCGGTCCTCGTCGCTGCATATGGTCGGCATCGCTCCCGAGTTCGCGCCAATGCGCAGCGATCCGCGATTTACCGCGATCCTGAAACGAATCGGCCTCGAGCCGGAAAAAGTTTTTGCGAGCGCGAGCAAATTGTAGGGGACGCTGTTAGCATCCCATGGGGAAGCCAGCGGCTTCCCCTACAGGCTATTAATTTCCGGAACGCGGATACAGGCTGCAAAATGTTTTTCGCCCCAGTCGACGAGCGAAGGCACCTCCGCTTTGCATGCTTCGATCATGTACGGGCAGCGCGGATGAAATCGGCAGCAGATGGGCGGATTCATCGGCGACGGCGGATCACCCGGCAGGACAATGCAGCCGGATTCGCCTACAAGTCCAAGCACTTCTCCGCGCAAGATCGAGACTCTGTCGAGCCGTCGAGAAATCCGTCAGATAAGAGCTCTGAACGTAGTTTTGTCCTACTTATCTTTTGCTTTTTGCTCTGTGGTCTCTTCCTTCGGAAACAGGGAGAGATATTCGGCGTAGCCTTCGGCCTTCATTTTTTCGACGGGAATGAAATGCAACGCCGCCGAGTTAATGGCGTAGCGCCGGCCGGTGGGCGGCGGTCCGTCGTTGAAAACGTGGCCGAGATGGGAGTTGCTCCCGGTTGTGCGGACCTCGGTGCGTTGCATGCCGAAGGAGGAGTCGGGTTTTTCGACAACGCGGTCCGGTGAAATCGGTTTTGTAAAAGTCGGTCGGCCGGTGCTGGCATCAAATTTGTCGGTCGAACTGAAAAGCGCCTCGCCCGTGATCACGTCCACGTAAATGCCGGGGCGTTGATTTTCCCAGTATTCATTCCGAAAAGCTGTCTCGGTGCCGTTTTCGCGCATGACGTGGTACTGTTCTTCCTTGAGTTGGGAACGGAGGACGGAGTCGCTCGGGACCGGTCTTATGGGATTAAATTGTCCCGTTTTCTTCTTCTGCTCTTCCGCATGGCTGAAGTAAAAGAAGCCCGCGGCGACGACGACGGCGCCGACCAACCCAAGCCACAGCGTTAAGTGTGTCGAGTGTTTTGAAGGGTGACGGATTCTTTGCACCGGCGTTTCAGAAATCTCTTTTACCGACAGTTCATTCATTAGCCACCACTTCGTCTCGTGAATGCGCAGGGGTACTGGAGCGGACCTCTTTTAATATATCGCACCGACAAGCCGCGGTGGTTGTGCGCATTCATCTCCCCAAAGCTTCCCGGGCGAAACCGTTAGTTCTTCTTCTCGAAAAGCGCGAGATAGTCGCCGTAGCCTTCTTCCCTTAATTTTCCCACTGGAACGAATCGCAGCGCGGCCGAATTGATGCAATATCGCTGACCGATCGGCGCCGGACCATCTGGGAAAACATGGCCGAGGTGCGAATCGCTTTTGCTCGAACGGACCTCGGTCCGTTCCATGCCAAGCGTGCGATCCGATTTCTCCGCCACGCGCGCTTTGTCGATCGGCTTCGTGAAACTCGGCCAGCCAGTGCCGCTGTCGAATTTGTCGAGTGAGCTAAACAGCGGTTCCCCGCTCACGATATCGACATAAATTCCGTCGCGATGCTCGTTCCAATATGCATTCTGGAACGGTGGCTCCGTCCCGCACATTTGCGTGACGTGATATTGCTCGGGCGTGAGTTTTTTGCGCAGTTCCGCGTCTACGGGTTTCGCGCTCTTGTCGCTGCTGGTTGATGGAGTTGTCATAGCTGGTGGTTGCGTCGCCGGATCTTCTTGCTTCTGAGCGCCGGCCCGATTCAGAAACAACAAAAGACCGAGCAACCCGACAAAGACCAAGGCGCAGAAGATTAACATTCCACGCGACGATTGCTTCAGCCGCTTCGGAAACTGGATCACGCCAAAAAATACGCGATTTATTTTGTCGCGACAGCGGAATTTGCCACCGGCACTTTAGCTGCGGCGCGTCGGTTTGTCCGCGATGAGCAACTGCTGTCAATCGGGCAGCGGCGCTGATTTAGGAACCGGCCGTGCAACGAACCGACATCGATCGCCAACGAAGCAGTTGTTCTGATTAGATCACGTGGAAGACCTTGGCTTCGTCGTAAGTAATTGGACGACTTAAAGGGCTGCGCGTTCGGGGCATTGCTGGATGCACGAACCGCTCGGGTGCAAATTTCGCTAGTCGACATCCTGTCGCCCAGCTTCGGGAACGCGAATGTAGCGGCGCAGCACCAGCAATCCAATCGGCGCAACCGATGCCGCCAGAGCAAAGATAAGCCACATCGTCCCGGAATGTCGCGGACCGTGTTCTGGACAAAACGCAGCTAATAGCCATCCCCCGCTTCCCACGAGCAATTTGCCGAGAAGAAACGGAATATAGGAGAGTGCGCCATAGGATGCTTCCTGACCTTTTGGGGCAATCGCGGCAGCATACTCGTACACTCGCGGTGAATAGAATGCTTCGCCGACCGAGAAGATGGCAATATAGATCGCAGTCATGATATAGTACGGATGAATACCACCTTTCAATCCGAGATAAGTGTGGCCGAGCCATTGACCGATCGGGCCGTTGGCGGAACCTTGGAACCACGCCGTAGGCAAAGCCATCAAGAAGACCGAAGCCGCACAGATGACTCCACCGACTACGACCATTCGATAGGCGGAGAACTGTTGGGTAAGCGCGCCGATCATTGGCACAAGCAAAATGATGAGAAGGTAATTGATGGCTGACAGCTGACCTATCGGCGCTCCGTCCCCTAGCTCCCGAATACCGAATTTGGGAAACACGTAGTCCATTTGCAGGAAGATGAGCTTCAGAAATCCGATCAAAAGAAGAAAGGCAAGCAGACGGTAAAAACCGGACTGACTGAGCAGCCGCCTAAATAGCCGGACGGTATCGAGGGCACAGTCGCGGACCGTTAACCAGATACGCTCCCAGAACGCACCTGTGGCGTACCTCACCGGCTCAGCGGTGAACCTAACGCCTTCATCTGTCGCTTCAGCCCCTCTGCGCAGAAAATAAATCGTCGGAAGAAGCAGAAGCTCGAAGCCGAGGCTTACCAGGAACAGCGTCCGGTAAGTAGTTATCTGTAATCCAAAGAGACTTAAATGACCATGTTCGCCTAACGTCTGCCGGACGTAGTCGAAGATGCGGGCAGCGACGAGGTAGCCAACGTTCATGACCATGTAGATGACCGAGAAGGAGATTGAGCGTTGTCGCGTCGTCGAATATCGTCGCGCGGCTGCGATCAGCACCGGCGTGCCTAGTGCCTCACCAATGACCAAAGGAAACAAGCCGCCAGCAAGCGCCAGCCATTTTATGGTCGTGAACGCCATGACGGCGCGCGCCACCAGGCAGACAAACACGCCAAGGAAGAAAGTTCGGCGAAGGCCGACCGCGTCAGTGATTGAGCCAGCTAACAGCGTGAACACGGTCATCGCCGGCGCCCAAACCCAACCTACTAAAGCTCCCGCGTGCTGATCGTTGAACCCGAGATCTGACGATAGCCACAAAATCAACGTCTTATTCGTGACGGAGTAGGCCGAGATGATCAGGAGCTTTATCACGAACGTGATCCACAACTCGCGCTGAGCTCCCTTGAGGACGGTGAATTTCGCGAGAAAACCGAGAAAACCTGTCGCTGCGACTGGAGCGATGCTGTCCTCCGGCACGAACGGCTCTTTGATTGCTTCTCCCACGGTTTTGAACTTCAGCTACAACATTTTCGCGACAAATTCGCGCCCGTCGAATAGCGCAAAGTCGTCGATTTTTTCGCCGGTGCCAACAAAACGCGTCGGGACCTTTAACTCATCGGCAATCGCGACTATGATTCCGCCTTTGCCGCTGCC
>CATPAW010000093.1 GCA_955652255.1 uncultured Chthoniobacterales bacterium
AGGGTGAATCGCTTTGTTGTAAAAACTTTCGAGATCGATCGCGTCCGGGCAATAAACCGTAACCTTGCCGGCATCGACATATCCAGCGACCGCGCCAACAAGGCCGAAGTCCTTGTTCTGGTAATAACTACCGAACGAAGTCGGAAACAGGATGAGGGGCAGGCCGCCGCCGTCCCCGAACGCGAGCATCTCAAAGTCACGGCTCAGATAAGGCGTGTGCCATTTGATGTAACGTTCGTTCATTTGAGGTAGGGGCGGCTCTCCGAGCTGCCCGACTTATTGCGGGACGTTAACATGCACAAGAGAAATCGACAGACGCCACGAAGGTGCGTTCCTACCAAACGCAGATGTTGGACAAGATCGACATGTTCAGCGATGCGTCTGTTTTTGGAATGGCTAAACACACGCTCACGGGAAATATCAAACGACATCGCGCGTTTCCATCGAAGGTTCTGGGAAACCGGCGTGATGTGTTGGTTTATTTACCGCCCGGATATCGGCATTTTTCAAAAAGGCGGTATCCGGTTCTGTATTTGCAGGACGGACAAAATGTTTTTGACGCAGCGACGTCATTCTCGGGCGTCGAATGGGGCGTCGATGAAATGGCACAGCGTTTGATCCGAGAACATTCGATCGAGCCGCTCATAATCGTGGCGATTGCAAACACGGGCGAGGACCGAATTCACGAATATGCGCCCACACCGGGCGTGATTGAGACCAGGGCCAAGCGAAAGGAACGAAGCCGCGGTCTGGCGCGAGTTTACGGGCAATTTTTGATCGAGGAATTGAAACCGTACATCGACAAGAAGTATCGCACGAAATGCGAAGCGGAATTTACCGGCTTGGGCGGATCATCTTTCGGCGCACTGGTCACGCTCGCGATCGGGATTTTATTTCCGCACGCATTCAATCGGCTCATCGTGATGTCGCCTTCGATCTGGTGGGATGATTTTGCGATTTATCGACTTGTGGACATGATCGAAGAGAAACCGCCGCTAAAAATTTGGCTGGACACCGGCACGGCCGAGCCCGGTTGGGAGCAGGCGCACGCGTTGCGCGATCAATTGATCGAAAAAGGCTGGCGCCTCGATGTCGATCTAACTTATCTCGAAGCCGAAGGCGCCGATCACAGCGAAGCCGCGTGGGCGACTCGCGTCGGTCCGGCGCTGCGCTTCCTGTTTCCGCCGACGGCGCGAATGTAATTGTCGATCTTAGCGTCCGATTGGAGGAACCGGCGGCGGATTGGGCGGCAACGGTTCCGGCGCTGGCTTCGGAATTGGTGGTCGCGGTGCTGGCGGAGCAGGCGTTGGTGTGGGATTTGGGATGGGGTTTCCTGGCATTTGTGAAGATAAAATTTCTAACGTTTAACGTTCAACGCTCAAGGTCCAACGTCAAATCGAACACCGAACATCGAAAATCAAACTCATTGCAACCACTTGCCATAAACTTGATAGACGCGCGTGAAGCCGCCGACGAAGTCAATATCCTTTTGATAGGCGAAGGAGTTATCACGGGCCGACCAAGTCAGCTGGCGTGGCGCTTCGGCATGGTTTGGGTCGTAAACAAGATAACGTTCGATTTCGTTTCCTAGACGAGTTGGTTTTCGCGCGTAGACCAGCACCGCGTGATTGATGCTCAGCTTCGGATAGGTGGAGAGATAACCGACGAAGAGATCGCCCCGGGCAAGGGCGCCATCCAGATGGGCGTGAGTTTTCTCCTGATATTTCGGATTATGTTGAAAAAACATGCGGAAGTTGCCGGGCCGAAAATAAGTGGCGAACCCGCTGCCGATATTTTCCTGGAACACGGGCGCGCGCGCTTTGCTCATCTCGCGCAGATTTGCATAGCCGAGGAAATTTATTCGTTGATTCACTGGCAATGCTTCGTGCCAGGGCGCGCGGCGCGTGACTTTGCGAATGCGCGCTGCGAGCTCTTTGTCGTTTAAAGGAGCGCCGCGCGGATCGAACCGGGCGAACTTGTGGAATTGCATTGCCGTGCGCGTCATGACAAAGCAGGCGCGGGCATATTGGTTAGGCGGATCGCCAACTGTCGATCTTCGCTCCAAAGTGGGACGACCGTTTTTGTATTTGAGCACGGTGGCGTTTTGAAACGCGAACGTGTCGCGTTCGAAATTGAACGCAGTGGCAAAGCTGCTGCTTTGGGTCAGCGCGAAGAGAGCACCGACCCGGAATAGCTGTGCGAATACTCGCCGACCGTCACCAATCATTTCACGAACGGGTCGATGGAGTTGTACTCTTGCCTTCGGCGAAATTGCCGAGCGCGCGGAATTTTTTGTAACGCTTCTTCAACAGTTCTTCGATAGACGTTCCCCCAACGCGCTGCAAGTTTTGGCGCAACGCCGTGCCAAGATTTGCTGACGACAAATCATAATCGCGATGCGCGCCACCTTCCGGTTCCGGAACGATTTCATCGACAACTTCGAGTTTGAGCAAATCCTGCGCAGTCAGTTTGAGCGCCTCCGCTGCCTCCGGAGCGTGACGCCGATCCCGCCACAGAATGGCCGAACATGCTTCCGGACTGATGACCGAATAGTAGGCGTTCTCAAAAATCAATACGCGGTCAGCAACACCAATGCCGAGCGCGCCACCTGAGCCGCCTTCGCCGATCACGGCAGCGATAATTGGCACGCCCAGGCTCATCATCTCGCGCAGATTTACCGCAATCGCTTCTGAAATGTGGCGTTCTTCCGAACCGATCCCGGGAAATGCGCCCGGAGTATCGATCAACGAGATCACGGGCATGCCGAATTTTTCGGCCAGCCGCATCAGGCGCAACGCTTTCCGGTAACCTTCCGGATGGGCGCAACCAAAATTGCGCATCACGTTCTCCTTCGTGTTCCGCCCTTTCTGGTGCGTGAGAACCACGCACCGCTGCGAGCCGAGCATGGCCAGGCCGCTCGGCATCGCTTTGTCGTCCGCGAAATGGCGGTCTCCGCGCAACTCGATCCAATTCGTGAAACATCGCTCGACATAATCGAGCGCGAACGGCCGTTGCACGTGACGCGCGATTTGCACGCGCTGCCAGGCGGTCAAGTTGCCGTAAATTTCGCGCCGGGTTTCGCGGATTTTTGCCTCGATTGCCTCAACCGCGGAGGCAAGATCGACATCGTGCTCGTCGGAATGATCCTTCAAATCCTGCAAACGCCGTTGCAGTTCGAAGATCGGTTTTTCGAAATCGAGCGGTTGCAACTCCATGGGTGAAAGTTAAATAAGTTATAAGGTTGCAAAAGTTACAAACCGACTCGCTTTATTGTAACCCGTGTAACCGTTTTAACTCTTCAACGAATATCAGTCGGTAATGGTGACAGGCGTCCGGCTGTTTACAAGGCCGCTCAATTCCTCGAGATCGGTAGCGTCCAAGCCGAGGCCTTGCGGCGGGGGCGGCTGAGTAACTTCTGGATGGGCTGAATCGGCCACCGAATAAAGCGTGTAGGCGGCCGCACCGAGCCGGATCCAGCGCGTGCTCCCGAGAAACTCTTTGGTTCCAAACCCGACGCGTTTGCCATCTCTCCAGGCCATTGTTTCCGCAACTTTTGTCGTGACTTTCGCCGGCTGTTTGGGCGACAGCTTCTCCTCCCGCACATGATATTGCTTGAAGAACGCGCCGTGGTCGAGCAGCACCACCAGTTTCGCTTTGCGCTGGATAAAAATCGAAAATTCAGGATGTGAAATGAGCAACCGGTCGCCGATGTGCAGCATAGTGCCACTCAAATTATTCATGCGCATGATTAGCTCGGGCGTGGTTTTTAATCTTCGCGAAATAACCGCCAGCACGTCACCCGGCTTGACGATGTATTCCTGTTTCTCCGGGGACGGAGTCCGCGAAAGCAAAATGTCGATGTTCACTTCGCCAAGCAAGTCCTTGGCTTCTTCGGCATGCAGATCGGTCGGATATTTTTGAATGAAGGCGCTGAGCGCGTTGCGAGCTTCGGTCGGTTTGTCCTCCTGGCGCAACTTCGCCGCCGCTTGAAATTCCGGCAAACTGATATCGGGCGTCGGCGCGGGCGTTACGTCACCGCGCTGCTCGTGTCGCACCGCAATTTCCTGTTTGAAAAAAAGATAATAACTAAAAAGCGCGGCGCCGCCGAACACGACCAAGGCGAGGAGCAAAGCAAAGAGCCATTTCATGGATGGAACGAGGCGATGATTGGTCTACAAATCGTGTCGCAAATGATTTTCAGCTGCGCCCCCCGATGCGACAAGCAAATGATCGAACGAGCGGGTTAGCTCTGATTGGCCGATTCGCGGCCGGGAAAGAAACGATGCCAGAGGCGCGCCAGCGTGCGTTGCTCACCCTTGCTCCAAGTGAAGTGGCAATCTTCGCAGTAAAATTCCTTGGGAAAAATTTTGAGCGCAAAAAGGACGCTCGCCATGGCCGGCGTAATAGCTTTGCGCGTCAACTGTGGGTACTCGATTTGTGAGGAGCCGCATTGCGGGCAGTGAATAATGGCCGCAGCGATGTCCGGGTCGCTCGCTTCCCACTCCACCATCAACTCTTGCGCACGCTCGAAATCGTTGTCCTCAATCCGGACCTTTGCATTCGCCTGCGGTCGCGACATGAAGGCCACCTGCTGCAAATGGCCCTCATTATGAATATCGGCGCGCAGCCCGGCCTGCTGAAAACGCTCTTTCAGCCGCTTCGCTTTGGCCGGCTCGTTAAACGTCGCGATCGTCACCATAATTTCCTCGCCTGCAAGGGCACGGCTTCTGATCAAACATCAACTAATGCCCGAGTGCAAGATTCGGTGGTGGGAACCATTTGTAGAGCATCAAATAAACGAGCACGCCCGTCACCGAAACATAAAGCCAGATTGGCATCGTCCAGCGGCCAATGCGCCGATGCCGGTCCCAGCGGCGTCGAAACGCCGGGATAAGCGTTAGGATCACCAGCGGCAACGTGACGAACGCGAGAAGAACATGCGAAGCCAGCATCGGAAAATAGATCACGGCTATCCAACCGGTATAACCGGATGATTTTTCGCCAACGTGCACATGATAAACGATGTAGCCGACGAGGAACAGGATCGATGAAATAATAGCCGCAATCATGCACGGCACATGTCGCTGCCAGATATTGCGCCGGATCCAAAACCAGCCCGCAGAAATGAATATTGTACTGATAAAATTCAGCGTCGCGTTAATCGCGGGCAGATCAGTTATCGTCATGTTTAATTAAAAAACGAAGGCTTTACTGTAGCGGCGGTTAATGACCGTCGCATTTTTTTACGTTGAAGGTTCGGCGCTCATAGAGCGCCGCTAGACCTTGAAATCGCAAACGCATCTCGTAGCAGTGAGAGAGTGCCCCCTGTTCTCGAATCGCCCACAATCGACCCGCGCGCGCAAGATCGACAATCTCCTTTCGCGCGCCGGCTCGTAATCAGCGTGGGGCGCTTCGTGGCGGTGATTGCACTTTCGGCCCTGCTTAGCGGCGGATGGTATCTTTCGAAAAAAGGCTTTGGCCGGCAGTGGCGTTATCGCGTTGTCGAAGAACTGCACAAGCGCGGCGTCGAAGCCTCCGTCGGCCGCCTCACGCTCGATCCGTTTCGCGGTCTGGTCGCGAAGGATGTGCGCATTTTCGACTACAAAAAGCGCGAAAATACGCTCGCCCGTATCAGCGAAATTTCGCTCGACATCAATTACGCCGCGCTCATCCATCATGAGCCGTTTCTCAATGCGCTCGATGTGCGCGACGCGCAAATCACGTTGCCGCTCAAGAGCGCGGAGGGCGGAGTGGAGCGGGCGCAGCTGAAAAACTTCCGCGCGCACGTTTATTTTCCGCCCGAACAAATTTATGTCAGTCAGGCCGAAGGATTTTTTTGCGGGATGCGAATTTCGGCGACCGGTCAATTGATCAAACGCGCAAATTACATGCCTTCGCCGGAAGCTTCGAAAGAAGAATGGCAAAAGCGATTATCGATGTTGCACCGCGCGGTGACGGAGTTGCAAAAGTTCATATTCCCGCGTGATCATCCTTCTTTGCAGGTAAAATTCAGCGGAGACCTCGCGCAAATGGAGGATGCGCGAGTCGAGGCGACGCTACGAGGCGGGCAATTGCAGCGCGGCCAATATGAAATCCGCGATTTGTCCGCGGCTGCGGAATGGGCCGATCAACGCCTGAATATCAGTCGATGTGAATGGAAAGATCACGCGGGAAGCTTCGCCGGACGCGCCACTTGGAGCCGGCAAAGCAACGAGGCAGTTTTTCAAGCGCACAGCACTCTGGATCTAAAAGCTTTTCTCGATGCTTTCGGACTCGGGCGTTCGCTTCGGGACGCGACGTTTTACGCGCCGCCTTTAGTGGAGCTTTCCGGGTCGGCAAATTTCGGAGATGATCGGCCGCAATTAAAAATCATCGGTCATACTGCTGTTGACAGCTTTGCCTATAAGACAGTGCCGTTCGCCGATTTGAGCGCCGATTTTTCCTGGGATGGCGAGCGCGCGTTGCTCCGCGACGTGCGCCTTCGACATCAAAGCGGCCAGCTCAATGCGAATCTGTTCGAGGCGCCGAACGATTTCCGGCTAAACATCGACAGCACAATCAATCTAGGCGCACTGCGCCCCTTGCTCTCGGCCGAACCCGGTCAGTTTCTCAGCGAATGGGAATGGCCGCGTCCGCCCACCGTTCACCTCGTTATCCGCGGCCCGGATCGAAAACCAGAGACGTGGAAAGGCGAGGGAACCGTGGCGCTGGATCGAACTCGATTTCGCGGTGTTTGGATGAATTCAGCAAGCGCCAAAATCCGCTTCGGCGATGGCGCGATCACCTACGACGACCTGCGCGTCGCGCGCGATGAAGGCATCGGCACCGGAGCTTTCACCTACGATTTCAAAAACCATGAAGTTCGCGTCGCAAATGTCAAAGCAACGTTGCGCCCCGCTGAGGCGATCTTTTGGATCGACCCGACGCTCTGGAAGGCTGTTGCGCCCTACAAGTTCCAGCAGCCGCCGAATATTAGCGCAAATGGCATTTACCAATTTCGCGGCGGCAAGAAAACGCGACTCGAAGTCACGGTCGATGCAGCGAACGGCATGGAATACGGTTTTCTGGGTAAAACGTTGCCCTTCGATCACGTCTCGGGACGGCTTCTTTTCACGAACGACCGGTTGCAACTTGTCGATCTTAGGGGGGCGTTGTTCTCCGGCACGGTCCGCGGCACCGCCGATATTTCGCTCGCACATAACGATCCTCATTATCATGCGAGCGTTGCCGTTGCCGGGATCGATTTCCCGCATCTGACCGATCTTTATTACCAATATAAGACCGCACGCGGCGAGCTGAGCGGCAGCTACGATTTTGCCGGGCTCGGCAGCGATGCCCGCACCATGCGCGGCAACGGAAAAGTGGAAGTGACCAATGGCGATGTATTCGCCATCCCGATTTTCGGTCCGCTTTCGGAAATTCTGAACCATATTGTGCCCGGAACCGGTTACAGCATCGCGCGCAAAGCCGGCGCGACTTTCACCATCAAAGACGGAATCATTCACACCGACGATTTTGAAGCCGCCGGCACACTTTTCGGCATGCTCGGCCACGGCGACATTCATTTTCTCGACGACAAATTGAACTTCGAAGTGCGGATGAACGCGAATGGGCCCGGCATGTTGCTCACGCCGATGTATAAACTTTTCGAATATGTCGGGGAAGGAAGCCTGAAAAAGCCGGATTGGCACCCGAAACGATTTTAGCAATTGCGGATTGCGGAATGAAGAAGGCGCGGATCAGACCACGACGCTCCGGCCAATCGGCCATCCGCGATCCGCGATCCGCAATTCTTTTAGGCGCACACATGTCGATCGGCGGAGGCGTGCACATGGCGATCGAGCGCGCCTGCTCGATCAAGTGCCGCGCCATGCAGATGTTCGTGAAGAACAACATGCAATGGTTCGCTCGCCCGCTCACGCGTGATGAAATTCGCGCTTTCCTGGAACATCGAGAACGGGGCGAGCTCTTGTCGATCTTTGCCCACGCGAACTATCTGATCAATCTCGCCGCCACCAATCCGCAGTTTCACGCGAACTCTTTGCACGCCTTGTCCGAAGAACTCACGCGTGCGGACCAACTGAAATTACCATTTTTAGTTCTCCATCCCGGCGCGCATCTTGGCGCCGGCGAAGAAGCGGGACTCAAGAAAATCGTTGCTTCCATCGACAAAGTGCTGAGGAAATTGCCGAAATTAAAAACGCGAATCGCGCTTGAGACGACGGCCGGACAAGGCTCATGTCTTGGTCACACTTTCAAGCAGATCGCCTTCATCTTCGACAATGTACGCGAACCGCAGCGGCTTTGTGTTTGCCTGGACACGGCCCACGTTTTTGCCGCCGGTTATGATATTGGAAGTAAAGCTGCGATCAAAAAAACAT
Organism: uncultured Chthoniobacterales bacterium; assembly: GCA_955652255.1. Classification (GTDB taxonomy): domain Bacteria; phylum Verrucomicrobiota; class Verrucomicrobiia; order Chthoniobacterales; family UBA10450; genus UBA10450. Next base: position 8,382 of record CATPAW010000093.1, read on the forward strand.
TTCGCGAGTTCGATCGCACGATCGGACTCGAGCGCCTCGTCGCCATTCATGTGAACGATTCCAAAACCGCGCGCGGCTCGCGGGTAGATCGACATGAACATATCGGCAAAGGCAAAATTGGTTTGGACGCGTTTCGTTTCATCATGCGCGACCGCCGTTTCGGCAACATTCCAAAAGTCTTGGAAACACCCAAAGGTAAAGATCTCCGCGAAGACGTCGAGAATTTGAACACGCTGCGCGGGTTGCTGTAGTGGCCGCCGTCTCGGCGGCAATGAAGCAACGCGCCGCTGAGGACAGCGGCCGCTCCAACCGTTATTTAATCAGCCGGATGGCGAGCGGATAACGGTACAACTTGCCTTCGCTCGCTTGAATCGATGCGATGATAACGAAAACGATATTCAAGATGTGTAGGACGGCGAGGATGAAGAAGCCGATCAAAACCAGGCAGAGCACGGCCGCGATCAGATTGTAAATCAACATCGACAATTGAAAGTTGAGCGACTCTTTGCCGTGCGCGTCGATCTCGGCCGAATCCGTGCGCTTGGCCAGCCAAACGATCAGCGGCCCGACGATGTGGCCGGCCACCGGCACTAAAAATCCAACCAGCGCGGTCGCGTGAGCCAGCACGCACCAGGTCCGCACGTTTGAAGATGTCGCTGTTGTTGTGGGTTCCATAATCAGCCTTTCACTCGCTCGATGTGCGCGCCGAGCTCGCTCAATTTTTCATCGAGATGTTCGTAGCCGCGGTCGATGTGATAAACACGACCTACTTCGGTGACGCCGTCCGCCTTCAAGCCCGCCAGGACAAGCGCGGCGGAAGCACGCAGATCACTCGCCATCACTGGAGCGCCAAAAAGGTGATCGACGCCCTGGATGACCGCAGTCGGTCCCTCAAGATCGACATGTGCGCCCATCCGCGTTAACTCAGCGACATGCATGTAGCGTTGCGGAAAAATGTTCTCTGTGATGACGCTGATGCCGTCTGTCGTCGAGAGTAGCGCGCACATTTGCGCCTGCATGTCGGTGGGAAAACCTGGATACGGCTCCGTCGCCAGCTCGACGGATTTGGTTTCGCTGTTTGGTGAAACGGAAATCGAGTCGCCTGTCGCTTCAAGTCGAAAACCACAATTCCCAAGCGCGTTCGTGACCGCTTTCACGTGCTCCGGCGTTACGCGCTTTATCGTAATTCCGTTCCCACAAATCGCGCCCGCGACCAGAAATGTTCCCGCTTCAATCCGGTCGGGAATGATGTCGTGCTCGACGCCGTGCAATTCTTTTACGCCTTCGATAATCAGACGGCGCGTGCCGGCGCCTTCGATCTTTGCGCCCATCTTGTTCAAAAAATTTGCGAGATCGACAACTTCCGGTTCCTGCGCCGCGCCCTCGATCACGGTTGTTCCCTCCGCCAGCACCGCCGCCATCATGACGTTGTCCGTGCCGAGGACCGTCGGACCAAACTTCCCGCGCAGGTTGATGACGGCGCCGCTCAATTTCGGCGCAAACACTTTTATATTGCCGCTCTCCAC
>CATPAW010000094.1 GCA_955652255.1 uncultured Chthoniobacterales bacterium
AAAGTTGGATCGTGCACACTTTCGACCGCACGTCGGAACGCCGCGAAAAAGCGCGCACTCTCGCCGAACGCGCTCTGCGATTGCAGCCTGACCTGCCGGAGGCGCATCTGGCTGTGGGAGTCTCATATTATTACGGCGATAACAACTATGACGCGGCTCTGAGAGAATTCGAAATCGCCCAGCGCGGATTGCCTAATGAATCGGAAGCCTATCTCGCCATCGGCGCAATCCAGCGCCGGCAAGCAAAATGGGCCGAATCGACCGCCAATCTCGAGAAAGCCGTCAGTTTAAATCCGAAGGACATCTGGCCGCTGCAAAATCTCACTTTCAATTACCAGATGCTGCGAAATTACGATGCGGCTAACAAAACCATCGACCGCGCACTCGCCCTGGACCCCATCGCGTTAGGGCCTTTGGAGGTCAAGACCTAGCTCGCCATCGCTGGGAAAGGCGATTTCAGCGTCGCGGAGAAAGCATTCGCGGCCGTGAAATCGATCCCGATGAGCGACGAGCAGAAACTCAAGACCGCAAGTGAACGGGCGGACGTCTTTCTCTTAGAACGCAAGTACAAGGAAGGATTGCAGGAATCGGAAAGCCTGCCGGACGATCTGGTCGCAGGTTTTCCTGGAGCCTTGGGCGGCAAGTACTATCTCATTGGCTTTGCACGCAAAGCGCTCCACGACGAGCCCGGAGCTCACGCCGCTTTCCTAAGGGCAAAAAGCGCCGTCGAGGAGCAACTGAAACGGAACCCCGACGCCGCGGACGTGCACGTTCAACTGGCAAAAGTGCTCGCCTACCTAAACGAAAAGGACTCCGCGCTGGCGGAGGCGCAACGCGCGACCGAACTGCAGCCTGAAAGCAAGGACGCCTTCGGCGGCCCGGAAATTGCGACTGGAGTGGCAGAGGTTCACGCCATCCTTGGCGACAACGCTCGCGTGATCGAAATTCTGGATGGATTGTTGGCCCGACCGAGTGCTGTCACCGTGCAGGGTCTGAAAGTAAATCCGATTTGGGACCCGTTGCGCACCGATCCGCGCTTTCAAGCTTTGATCGACAAGTACGGTGCGAAGATTTAACAGCGCGCTGGTCATTTTGCTCGCGCTCGTGTTTGCAGCGCGCGCGCAGTGGATCGAGAAAGAATCGCGAACCGACCCGGGACTTCTTGCTGAAATCGAACACCGACATCTTGTCTTCGACAATTCGGACACGGGTGACGTTGCGACAATCGAGCTCGCGCTTTTCTCAACGAAGTCGTACATGCTCCGCGTGCTCGATCAACCGGCCGAGGCGCATGTCAATCTTGCCACGGCGGCGGCGCGCAATGGCTGCCTTGCCGCCGTGAACGGCGGATATTTTGATGAAAAATTTGCTCCGCTCGGCTTGCGGATTATCGGTGGGCGCACGACATCGGCGCTGTTGCGCGACCGTTTACTGAGTGGAGTACTGGCCTCGAACGGAGCCGTGCACGTTCTGCGCGTTGGTGAATTTTCTGCAAAACAAAAGTTACAATCCGCGATCCAGTGTGGGCCGTTTCTTGTCGATCCTGGCCGCCGAGTACGCGGCCTCGATGCCACACACGAGGCGCGGCGCACATTTGCGGCGGTTGATCGCAGCGGACGCGCGGCGCTCGGCTACTGCTCAGAAATTTCCCTCGCGCAATTGTCTGCCATTCTTGCCGGTGGTCTGGGCGACTTCAAAATTCAGCGCGCACTCAATCTGGACGGCGGGTCATCAAGCGCGTTTTGGTGCGGGAGTATCGAGGGCGCGTTTTCCATTCCCGAGCAAAAGCCGGTGCGCGATTTTGTCGGCATCATTCCTGACCTCAGACCGGTCCTATTCCGATCAAAACCACGGTCGAATTAGTCGGCTCGACAGAGTCTCGCCCCACCGTTTTGATTAATCGATGCGCACGTTCGGCGGCTTTAAATCGAGTGACGAATTCTTCTACGGCGAGGTGCGCGGAGATGAAGTGTCTGTCCTGGCCAAGCCATATTGGGTTGACATCGAACCAACCGGCGAAGTGTTAAAACTTGCGGATGTAGATGTCGATCTTCCGGCGGCGCCCTCAAAATTGATCGCGGTCGGATTGAATTACGCGGACCACATCGCGGAGATGAAGCGGACGCCGCTCGGTTCGCCGCTGATTTGGTTTAAAGCACCGAGCTCGCTTTTGCGACATAACGGGACAATCGAGATCGCATTCCCACAACATCAAACCGATTTTGAAACTGAGCTTGCGGCTGTCATCGGCGCGACCGCAAAAAATGTTTCCTCGCAAAGCGCGCTCGATCATGTCTTCGGTTACACGATCGGGCTCGATATCAGCGACCGCGATTTGCAAAAGTCGGAAAAGCAATTTGGCCGCTGCAAATCGTTCGACACCTACACGCCGGTCGGGCCGTTTGTGTATGCCGATGTCGATGCGAACGATCTCTCGATCGAGCTCCGCCACAATGGGGAAATCAAACAGCGCGCACGGACAAGCCAGATGATTTATTCGGTGGCGCAAATTGTCTCTTTTGTCAGTCAGTCGCTCACGCTCGCGTCAGGCGATGTCGTTTTGACTGGAACGCCGTCCGGCGTCGGGCCAATCCGCGACGGCGATGAACTGGAAGCGAAGATCGACAATTGGCCACCGCTGCGAAACGGCGTGAAAAACGCGCGCTGATGACGGGTTTACCGCTCAGCCAGACATTTTTTTAACTGCGCGCGCCGATTTACTTGAGCTTGCCTTACATCCCGCGGGTGGAGATAATTCGAAAATAGAAGTAGCAATCTTCGAGAAGCGAAGCGTTAAAATAAAAGAAAGGTGAAAAGTTTTGCTGGACTCGCCATAAACCTGTTTGGCATAAAGACATGTCCATAGAAACCGAGCTCGTGACTTAATCTTGGCCGCAATTATGAAAACATTACTTACTCTCTGTCTCAGTGTGATCGCGTTGACTGCGTTTGCTCAGAATCGGCCGGTGCCGCCACCGCCGCCACCGAAGGCGCCCGCGACCGCCGCACCGCAAATCCCCGGCGCACCGCCGAATCCGGCAGCGCCGATTCCGCCGCCTGCTGCTGGCACATCGCCGGCGCTGGCTCCCGGGACATCTCCGGTCGGGCCGGTCGGTGCTTCGCCTGCGCCAGGAACGACGGTCTCCGCTACGCTAAGCGCATCACCGGCAACAACTGCTTCTCCCGCTGCGTCTCCGGCTCCCGAAATGAAGGCCACCGGCATGTTCACCGGTAATTTTCTCATCGATAACTTCCGCAAAGGCGGCCCGATCATGTGGCCGATTCTTATCGTGTCAATTGTTGGGCTCACGGTTGTGATCGAGCGAATCTTTTGGTGGGGAGGTCGCTGGTTCCGGCGCGATCCCAAGCTGATCGAGAAGGTATTTACCGCGATTGAAACCGGCGATGTGGCCGAGGCCTCCCGGCTCTCCCGCGGCTCGCGCGATCCGGTTTTGCGCATGATGTGGAACGGGCTCAATCACCAGCACGCATCGCTGCAGGGAGCGTTGCAAGTCGCCGCCGGCATCGAAATAAAGCGCGCCGGCCGGTTTCTCGTGGTTATGGATACACTGGTGACACTCGCGCCGTTACTGGGTCTGTTGGGCACGATCACCGGTCTGATTCGTTCATTCAGTTTTCTGGGCAACGAAGAACTGGCCGTGCAAGCGGTCACCGGCGGTATCGCCGAAGCGCTCATCGCCACGGCGTGCGGTCTTGGCATCGCGATCTTCTCGTTGGTTCCGTTTAACTTTTTCACTTCTCGAGTGTCTAACTTGGAGTTCGAGCTGCAAACGGCGGCCACGAACCTGGAGGTGATGCTGGAAGGGAACGTAAAGGCGAAACGCGAGGCAGAAATGACGACCACGCGCTAAACGCGGGCAATCGCCCAAGCAAACCCATGAGAGTCGCCTCTCCCATACCGCACAAGAAAGCGCGGATCGAGATCATTCCGTTGATCGACGTCATGTTCTTTCTCCTGGCTAGCTTCATGATGGTGAGCTTGAGCCAGGTGCATATGAAAGGCATCAAGGTCAATCTGCCCACGGGCGTCTCGGGTGAGACGCAGTCGAAGAAGAATTACATCAGCGTCTCCGTTGATAAAGACGGGCACTACTTCTTCGACAAACAAGAGGTGAGCTGGGATGAAATGCTGCCGCGCTTGCAAAAGGTGTATCAGGAAGACCCCGAAGCGAAGGTGTTTGTTCGCGGCGATCGCGGCACTGTCCATGGCAATGTCATTCATTTGCTGGATATCCTGCGCGCTGCCGGCTTCTACAAGATCGCGTTTGAGATCAAGAGCGAGGCTGCCAAGGGAGTCCCGGCGGCGCCGATACCACACTAGGAGAAGTTATGGCTAAACCACTGCTCTACCGACCGCCTCCCAGATGGCATCTGTGGGCCGCTCTCGGCGGCGCGGCCTTGATACATATTGGTGCCGTGGTTGCAGCGATGAAACGCGAGCCGCCGCCAGTCGATCTTTCCGATATTCCGACGGCTGTCATCGAGGCGACGATGGAGGCACCGCCGGAACCCACCCCGCCGCCGCAGGAGGTTCCGGTAGCGACGCCTCCGCCGGAGCCACTGGAGACCAAGCCCGAGTATGTCGAGGAAAGGACGCCGCCGCCGCGCCAGCCAAGGCCGGTGAGAGTAGTACCAATCAAAGCGCCAGGCCCGATGTCGATATCCAGCGCCAAGGCTCTGGCCACCTCCGCTCCGCGCCCGCAATACCCTTATGAGGCGCGTTCGCGCCGCATTATGGGCAGCGGTGTTTGCGTGGTCACGGTTGATACCGCGAGCGGCAGCGTCACCGATGCCACCATGGCGCAAAGCATCGGCAATCCGATACTGGATAACTCCGCAGTGAGCGCGTTCAGACAGTGGCGATTTCGACCTGGCACGGTCTCGAAAGTAAAAATTCCCATCACCTTCACCATGACCGGCGCATCCTACTGATTTAGCCATGCAAATTTCTTCGCCAATTCCACACAAGAAAGCCCGCATCGAGATCATTCCCTTGATCGACGTCATGTTCTTTCTGCTCGCCAGTTTCATGATGGTCAGCTTGAGCCAGACACACATGAAGGGTATCCGCGTTAATCTGCCGGCTGCAATGGCGCTGCCGCCAACCGAGCAGAAAGATTACGTTTCTATAAAGGTGCTCGAAGGGAATACGGTTACTTTTGACGATCAGGTTGTGCCGGACGACCAAGTGCTGCCGCGCCTTTATCAGCTTCATCAGGCGAACCCGAACATCAAAGTCTCAATCAGCGGGGACATGATGGCCATGCACGGCGATGTGATTTCGGTGCTCGACAAAGTGCGCTCCGTCGGGATCACGAAAGTAGGCTATCAGATCAGAGCGGCGGCTGCTCCGGGCGCTCCGGGCCCTCAGCCCCCCGGCCCTCCACCGCCGCCTGCCAAGCCCTGATCGCCGCGCTGAAGCGCCGGCAGCCGAGCACGAAGCGCGCGAATCGCTTGTGCCCGGTGGCTGATTCGAATCCGTCGGGAGCAAAAACCGGATCGTAGCCGAAACCATTTTCGCCGCGCGGTGGATCGACGATTATGCCGCCGATGAGTCCCTCGAAAGTGCCGAGCAGTTTGCCGCCGCACGCCAGCACGAGCACGCAGCGAAAGCGCGCTGATCGACGCGTTCGATCCGGATCGGTTCGTGCAAGCGCGCGCAGCAACTTGTCGATGTTGTCGCGAGCGGTCGCGTTCTCGCAGGCGTAACGAGCGGACCGAATTCCCGGCGCACCGCCCAGCGCATCCACTTCCAATCCGGAATCTTCCCCCACGACAAGATCGACAACCGCGCGTGAGAGATTGACCGCTTTGGCGATGGCGTTTTCCGCAAAAGTGCGGCCAGTCTCTTTAATTTCCGGAATATTTTGGGCCTCCAAAAGATCACTCACATGAAACTCGTCTCGAAGAATTTCCGCAAACTCGCGCGTCTTATGAGCGTTACGCGTGGCAAGAAGAAGCTGTCTCACATTGAAATGAAATCTGGAAACCAGGAATTCAGGAATAAAATTTTAGTTTCTTTTCCTGGGTTCTTGGGTTCCTGATTCATCTGTATGAGCGAGCGCCGCAAACCTTATCCCTTCGACCAGATCGAACCCAAATGGCAGAAGATCTGGGACGAGCGGCAAATGTTTCATGCGCCAAATCCGGGTGAAAAAAATTTCGATCCGGCGAAACCGAAATTCTACATCCTCGACATGTTCCCTTATCCGAGCGGGGCCGGCCTGCATGTCGGACATCCGGAAGGATACACCGCGACCGACATTATCGCGCGTTACAAACGGATGCGCGGTTGCAACGTTTTGCATCCGATGGGTTGGGACGCGTTCGGTTTGCCGGCGGAGCAATACGCGATCAAAAGCGGGCAGCATCCGGCGATCACGACGCGCGAAAACGTCGCCAAATTCAAATCGCAGCTCAAGCGCATCGGTTTTTCCTACGACTGGCAACGCGAGATCAACACCACCGATCCGCGCTACTATAAATGGACGCAGTGGATTTTTCTCCAGCTTTACAATTCCTGGTTCAATCCGAAGACGAACAAGGCCGAGCCGATTTCAACGTTGATCGAAGAGATGAAGTCTTGGAGGGGTTATTGTGAATGGTCACCAGAAACGCGTCGTAAACTTGTGGACGATCGGCGACTTGCGTACGTCGATGAAGTGCCGGTCTGGTGGTGTGATGAACTCGGAACGGTTCTCGCGAACGAAGAGGTAGTCGATGGAAAAAGTGACGTCGGTGCCTTCCCGGTTAGCAAGCGACCGATGCGACAATGGATGCTCCACATTACCGCCTATGCTGAGCGCTTGATCAATGAACTCGGCGGACTTGATTGGCCCGAGAGCATCAAGGCCTTGCAGCGAAATTGGATCGGGCGAAGTGAGGGAGCGACGATTCGGTTCGAGCACCAATACGCCGACGCGCAGGGAACGTTGATGACACTTAACCTAAATGTCTTCACGACACGTCCTGATACCGTTTACGGCGCAACTTACCTTGTGCTCGCACCAGAACATCCGTTTGTTGACCAACTCACAACTCCAGAATCGCGCTACACAGTAAAAGAATACCAGCGACGAACAGCATCCAAGTCAGATTTGGAACGCACTGACCTCGCGAAAGAAAAAACTGGTGTGTTCACTGGGAGTTACGCCGTCAATCCAGCAAACGACGAGAAGATCCCTATTTGGATCGCTGACTATGTTTTGATGGGTTACGGCACCGGCGCAATCATGGCCGTGCCCGCTCACGACGAGCGCGATTTTGAGTTTGCGAAGCTTTTTGGTCTGCCAATCCGTTTCGTAGTTGAACCGAGTGATACAGAAGATCTCAAGTGGAAGAGGATGAGACAGGGCGCACTTAAAGAAGCTGTGCTTCCAAATCTTCTCAGCTGGGTTGTTTCGGATCTCATCGATGCCACTGGGAAATTTCTGTTCAGTTGGGACGAACGAAAAGCGTTCACTTATTTTGGCGAAGCTTCAGAAGCAATTAATTCACCTGTCATCAATGGCCTTTCGGCGCCTGCAGCGAAAAAGAAAATCACGGCTTGGCTGGAGGGGCGCGGTCAGGGCAAAGGTGCGATCAATTACAAATTGCGCGACTGGCTGTTTTCGCGGCAGCGTTATTGGGGCGAACCGTTTCCGGTCGTTTGGGAGGATGAAAAACATCGCGCGCTTGAGGAGAGCGAGTTGCCGGTGGTTCCGCCGGCGCTTGACGATTTCAAACCGACTGGCACGGGCGAGCCGCCGTTGGCCAAAGCGAAGGAATGGATTCGTTATTCAAAAAAGGCGAGACGTGAAACGAACACGATGCCGCAATGGGCCGGATCGTGCTGGTATTACTTGAGATTTTGCGATCCGCAGAATGACGAGCGTTTCGTCGGCGAAAAAGTGGAGCGGTACTGGAACGGCGGCGATGGGCTGGGCGGGGTCGATCTATACATCGGCGGAACGGAACACGCGGTGCTGCATCTTTTGTATGCGCGCTTCTGGCACAAAGTGCTTTTCGATCTTGGCTACTTGTCCAAACCGGAGCCGTTTCAGCGTTTGGTGAACCAGGGGGTCATTCTCGGCGAAGATAATCAGAAAATGTCGAAGTCGCGCGGGAACATCGTGAATCCCGATGACGTGATCGATCAATACGGCGCCGATGCCTTTCGCTGCTACGAAATGTTCATGGGCCCGCTCGAGCAGATGAAGCCCTGGAGTATGCGCGGTGTGGAAGGAGTGGCGCGATTTCTGGCGCGCGTCTGGCGATTGTTCATGCGCGAAAATCAGGCCGGCGAATGGGAATTGTCGCCTGCGGTGCAAGATGTCGATCTTATGAAGGCGCAGCAGAAGATCGTGCACGCCACGATCAAGAAGGTGACCGCGGACATCGAAGCGCTTTCGTTTAACACCGCGATTGCGCAGATGATGATTTTCGTGAACGCGTTTACAAACGCCGAGTCGCTGCCCATTTCCGCGATGCGCACGTTCTTGATTCTACTTAATCCTTTTGCGCCCCACATCGCCTCCGAATTGTGGGAGAAACTGAATGCAAAGTTCAAAGACGTGCGCGGCGACATTGCCAAGCAAGCATGGCCGACTTACGACGAGCGCCTGCTGGCCGAAGACGAAGTTGAGATTGTCATCCAAGTGAACGGCAAAGTGCGCGACCGAATCAGGTTGTCGACCTTAGCCACTGAAGACGAAATTAAAGCCGCCGCTCTGGCAAACCCGAAAATTCAACAACGCATCGCCGGCAGCACGATCAGAAAAATTGTGGTCGTGCCGAAAAAACTCATCAATATCGTGATATGAGCTGGTTCAAACACGTTTGGAAAGAATTCAAAGAATTCTCGATCAAAGGCAACGCGGTTGATCTGGCAGTGGGTGTTATTATCGGCGCGGCCTTCGGTGCAATCGCAACCTCGCTGGTTAAAGACATCATCATGCCGCTGGTCAGTTTGCTTACCGGCGGCCTTGATTTTTCGAACAAGTTCATTGTGCTAAAACCCGGAGTGAGCGGTGCGACAAACTTCGCCACTCCCGGAGAAGCCCTCGCGGCCAAGGCGATCACCTGGAATTACGGAAACTTCCTCACCTTGATGTTCAACTTCCTCATCGTCGCTTTCGCCGTGTTTCTCCTCGTGCGCGCGATTAACAAGATGAAACGGCCGACGCACGCGGCTCCCGTCTCCAAAGATTGCCCGGCCTGCGCGATGACCATTCCGCTAAAGGCGACGCGCTGCCCGCATTGCACGTCGAACTTGACGGAAAGCGCGCCGCATTAGGCCGCCGGCTTGTTTCGATTCGAACAAAATCGAACCTCGTTCGCCAAAAGCGCCATTCTTTCGACCAACTAGAACATTTCCTGCTGCAATAAGCTGGCCCAATGATGACAAGCGCCCAGCAAAAATCGACAATTGGCCGGCAAATTATCGCTTGCCAGCTGTCGCATCGATGCTATTGAGGGCGCGGTACTGCAAATGCCTAAACGCCTTAACCTTACCCTCACAGTAATCGCCGCCTGCTTCTTTGCCAGTTGCGCCGACCAGCCGAAGTCAAGGCTTGTTTCCGCTGCCAGCACTCGTCGCACGCAAAAAGTGCGGACGACGGCTTACACACATAGCGAAAGAGGCGGACGTCGCAACGCGCTCGGGCTCTCCTTGTCCGGCCGCCGCGTGATGAGCGCCGCCTCCGATTGGTCGCGTTTTCCGTTGGGGACGCACTTTCGCATTGTCGATACAAAAGAGGAATACATAATCGACGACTACGGGACCGCGCTCGTGGGGACGAATACGATCGATTTGTATAAGCCGAGTCGCCTGCAAATGAAACGCTGGGGGGTGCGTAATGTCGATATAGACATCCTCCAGTGGGGTTCGGAGACACAAAGTTTGAAAGTCCTCGGTCCGCGCGTCAAGCATCGCTGCGTCCGGCAGATGATCACCGGGTTACAGAAAAAGGCGCCCGCGCCCGTGCAGGTTTCCAATCCTACGAAGGTTTCCGCGTCCGCGCAGGCTTCCATTCGCACTATTGATTAACGGTCCGGCCTCGCGACTTTCCCGGGAATGAAAATTCTCGTTGTCGGGGGCGCTGGTTATATCGGCAGCATTTGCGCAGAGCTGCTTCTCGATGAAGGCCATGAGGTCGTCATCTTTGATAATCTCACCGAAGGCCATCGCCGCGCCGTCGATCCGCGCGCCGCTTTCATTGAAGGCGATCTGGCCGATCGACAAAAAATCGAGGCCGCGTTCTCGAAGACACGCCCCGACGCGGTCATGCATTTCGCTGCCAGCGCTCTGGTCGGCGAATCGATGCGCGATCCGTCAAAATATTTTCGCAACAACATCGCCAACGGTTTGAATCTTCTCGATGCCCTGGTCGCGACCGGCGTCCCGCGAATTATTTTTTCATCGACCTGCGCGATCTTTGGGCCGCCTGAGCGTTTGCCCATCGATGAAACCTTGCCGCCGCGCCCGATCAATCCCTACGGCGAGTCAAAGCTCGCTTTCGAAAAAATCTTACGCTGGTACGACCAGATCCATGGTCTCAAAGTTGTTTCGCTGCGTTATTTCAATGCGGCCGGCGCGTCCGCGAAATTCGGCGAAGACCATCGACCCGAAACGCATTTGGTTCCAAACGTGCTCAAAGTCGCGCTCGGACAGAAGCGGCACGTTGAGCTCTTCGGCACTGATTATGAGACACCGGATGGGACGTGCATCCGCGATTACATTCATATTGTCGATCTTGCGCGGGCGCATATTCTCGCGCTTAAGTCTCCGAAAAGTGAATTTTACAATCTCGGCACAGGCGGCGGCTCAAGCGTGCGCGAGGTGATCGCAGCCTGCCGTGAAATCACCGGCCGCAAGATCGACATCGTGGAGAAGCCGCGCCGTCCCGGCGACCCGCCGCGGTTGATTGCATCATCAGAAAAAATCAAACGCGAGCTCGGTTGGTGGTCGAAATTTCAATCGTTGGAGGCCATCATCGAGAGCGCCTGGAAATGGCACGAGAAATTTCCGGATGGGTACGCCGATTAAGCGTGCTGTAGCCGTCGCCCTCTGGACGACGCGGCGCGCGTTGGCCATCCCGGCATCGCGCTTCGCAGAGCGAAGCGGCTGCAGCAAAAAAGCGCTCGCGGAACAAAATCCCGCGGGTGCTTTGATTGTTCGCTCGACTGCGAACGGCCTTTGCTTACGGCTTGGTCGTCGTTGTCGTGGTTTCTTTCTTCTCGATCACGGTCGGCTTGCTCAGCACGATCTTGCGCACGATCATGCGATCGCCTTCGCGCACATAATAGACCGTCGCGGGCAGATCTGGCCGGACGGCTGACCAGGTTACGGTGTGGCCTTCCGGATCCAGAATTGTCGTGTCTTTGCTGTAGTAATACTTCACCGGCGCCGTGTCGGTGGTCGATCGGAACGTGATATAATCAGAATCCGGCGTATAAGCCGCGATTGTTCCTGTGCTCGTGACCGTCGACTCGGTGGTCGTGCCCGTCACGGGATTCGTGCTTGTCGTGGTCGTGGTTTCCTGCGCGAGCGCTGTGCCCAGCCCCACCGCACAGACCGCGGCCAATATTTTCAGTAATCTCGTTTGTTTCATATTTGTCCTCTGCTTTGGTTAACCAATGCTTTCTTTTGTAAATAGGTTGGACTCCTTACGGCCGGACTTTATTCGACCGCATATTTGCTTCGCACGTTGCCCGGCAAGTGGTTGCATCGACAATCGCAGCCCGCTGTCGCCCGGAGAAATTTAATGCAAGCTCTGCCCGGTTTTCGTGACTTCCTGCCGAACGATTGCGCGGCGCGAAATTACATTTTCAGGCGCTGGCGCGAAGTAGCGCGCCGCTATGGCTTTGTCGAATGGGACGGGCCTGTCCTCGAACCAACTGAGCTTTACAAAAAGAAAAGCGGCGACGAGATCATCGATCAGGTCTTCAATTTCACCGATAAAGGCGCGCGCGAAGTCGCGCTGCGCCCGGAATTGACGCCAAGCCTGGCGCGAGTGATCGCCGCCCACGAGCGCGAATTCAAAAAACCACTCAAGTGGTTTTCCATCGGGCAATTTTTCCGTTACGAAAAACAGCAGCGCGGCCGGCTGCGCGAACATTTCCAGCTCAACTGCGACATCATCGGGGAAACGGCGCTCGCCGCCGATATCGAACTGGTCTCGCTTTGCATCGACATCGTGCGCGCGTTCGGTTTCACAGAAAAAGATTTCGTCGTGCGAATCAGCGACCGCGAATTTTGGACTGATTTCCTGCGTTCCCAAAAAATTGCTTCCGAACGCTGGGATGAAATCCTGCAAACGATCGACAAATTCGGACGCGAGCCGCGCGAGAAGACGAGCGAGAAACTCGGCCAGCTCGCTGATCCGGTGCTGAGAATTTTGAGCGAAGGGGGCAAAAGCGAAAAGCTCAATCGACTTGTTGATGGTCTGCGCGCCCGCGGCCTGGCCGATTTCGTCGATCTCGATGTCCGGATCGTGCGCGGATTGGCTTACTACACCGGGATCGTTTTCGAAGTATTCGATCGCGCCGGACAATTGCGCGCGATTGCCGGCGGCGGTCGTTACGACAGCTTGATCGAACTACTGAGTGACAACGCAGTCTCGTTGCCGGCACTCGGGTTTGCGATGGGCGATGTCGTCCTGGGCGAATTGATTGGCGAAACCGCCAGCGCGCGCGAAGCCATGCAAAAAGCAATCGCCGCCGAGCAAAAGATCGACATCTACATTGTGATCGCAAAAGAAGAGCGCCGCGCCGACGCGCTCGCGCAAATTCAAAAACTTCGCGACCGCGGTTATCGCGTCGATTATTCGCTCACGTCCGGGAAAGTCGCGCGCCAGTTTCAAACCGCCGAAGATTTGGGCGCGAAGGTTGCACTTCTTTACGGTGATGAGTGGCCGCAGGTTGCGGTGAAGGACCTCACGACTGGCGAACAGCAGCTCGTCTCAAACCAAGAGTTGCTTGCATACCTCGCTCACTCGCTCAGCTTGTCATCCTGAGCGGAGCGCCGCGAAATCGAAGGACCTCACTTTTTATTCGAGAGATGCTTCGCCTTCGCTCAGCATGACAGAAGAGATGTATCGCACCCATACTTGTAACGAACTGCGCAAGGTCGACATTGGCAAGCAAGTCACGCTCGCCGGGTGGGTGCATGTTTCGCGCGATCATGGCGGCGTCATTTTTATCGATCTGCGCGATTGTGAGGGACTAACGCAAGTCGTGTTTCGCCCGGAGGAAAACGCCGAGGTCGCGAAGGAAGCGCATCATTTGCGCAGCGAAGACGTAATCGAAGTTGCCGGACGGGTCGCGGCCCGCGTGCCTGGAACGGAGAATACGAAACTTACGACCGGCGAAATCGAAGTAATTCCAAACCGATTACGAATTCTAAATCGCGCGGACGCACTCCCGTTCCCGATCGATGCGGAGATTCATAACGAGGATTTGCGGATGACCTATCGCTATTACGATCTGCGGCGTCCGCAGCTATCTCGCAACTTGCGACTGAGGCATCGCGTTGCTAAAACGACGCGCGATTACCTTGACAGCCAGGATTACGTCGAAATCGAGACGCCGATCTTGTCCAAGAGCACGCCGGAAGGCGCGCGCGATTTTTTGGTGCCGAGCCGGTTGACGCCCGGGAAATTTTACGCGCTGCCGCAGGCGCCGCAGCAATACAAGCAGCTGCTCATGGTCGCCGGCGTGGAAAAATATTTTCAAATCGCAAAATGTTTTCGCGACGAAGATTTGCGCGCGGACCGGCAGCCCGAGTTCACCCAGATCGATATCGAGGCATCGTTTGTCACGTCGGATGACATTTTCTCGCTGACCGAGGGAATGCTGGCGGCCATTTTCGAAGCCGCGCGCAAGATCGACATCAAAACGCTGTTCGATCGGCTTACTTATCACGAAGCGGTCAGCCGGTACGGAAGCGACAAGCCCGATCGCCGCTTCGGCATCGAACTTGTCGATCTGAGCGATGATTTTCGAGAAACCGGTTTCAAAGTTTTCCGCAGTGCGCTCGATGCCGGCGGCGTCGTGAAAGCGATAAACGCGAAGGGATTCGCCGGGATTACGATCGGACAGATCGATGAGCTGACTGAAATCGCGAAAACATTCGGCGCAAAAGGGCTCGCTTTTATCAAGATCGAGAACGCCGAATGGAAATCACCGATCGTGAAATTTTTCAGCGACGCGGAGAAATTTTCTCTGCAATTGAGATTAAAAATCGAGGAAGGCGATTGTATATTCTTCGCCGCGGACAAATGGGAGATCGCCTGCGAAGTGCTCGGCCGGATTCGGCTGCGCGTCGCAGAAATTCAGAATTTGCGTGCCAGCGCCGCGAAAGGCCAGTCCGGCTCGGACTGGGATTTTCTCTGGGTGACAGATTTTCCCCTGCTGCAATGGAGCGCCGAGGAAAACAAATGGAACGCGGTGCATCACCCGTTCACCCGACCGAAAACGGAAGATCTCGCGCTGCTGGTCGACGAGGAGAAGTTTTCCGAAATTCGCGCGGAAGCGTATGACGTTGTTTTGAATGGCGTCGAGATCGGGGGCGGCAGCATGCGAATTCACGAACCGGACTTGCAGGAAAAAATGTTCGAAGCGCTCGGGGTTAGCGCGCAAGATCGACAATCGCTTTTCGGGCATTTGCTCCGCGCTCTGCGACTGGGTGCGCCGCCGCATGGCGGCATCGCACTCGGCCTCGATCGCCTCGTCATGCTCCTCTGCGGCGAAGAGTCCATCCGCGACGTCATGGCCTTCCCGAAAAATAATCGTGGCCTCGATTTGATGACGCAATCA
>CATPAW010000095.1 GCA_955652255.1 uncultured Chthoniobacterales bacterium
GAGCATCCCTTCGACGCAGCGTTGGAGTCGCAGAGACGCCGGCGAAGTCGGCATCCTTCTCCTCTTGCTATTTGTTCTCGGGGAAACGGTTTTTGGGGGATGGTTTTCAATTTCGGCTAGGAATTACCCCATTTCATTCATCTGCGGACCGATCGTGATCTGGACTGCCTTCCGGTTCTCGCAGCGCGAAACGGCCACCGGAATTTTTATTCTCTCGGCCATGGCAATTTGGGGAACGCTGCATGGCTCCGGCCCGTTCGTTATAGAAACAGAGAATCAATCCCTTCTCACGCTCCAAGCCTGGACCGCCGTACTCACCATCACGGCGATGGCGCTGGCCGCTGCCATGGCCGAGCGACGCCGTGCCGAAGCAGCGATAGAGCAACAGAAGGCCGCGGTTGAAACTGCGAACCGCACAAAAGACAAGTTTCTCGCCATGCTGTCGCACGAATTGCGCACACCCCTTACGCCAGTCATTGCCGCGTTGGACACGCTGGAGACGGACGCGGCGCAATCGGAAGAGTTAAAAGCTTCGCTGGCGATGATCCGCCGCAATGTCGAGTTGGAAAGCCAGCTCATCGCCGATCTGCTCGATCTCACGCGCATCGCGAAAGACAAATTGGAATTGAAATTCGATTCGATCGATGCGCACGAGGCCGTCTTCAACGTCGTCGAAATCTGCCGGGCGGAAGCGAATGCCAAAAACCTCCATGTCTATCCCGACTTGCGGGCCGGCGCTCATCATGTCTCGGCGGACACGGCGAAGTTTCAGCAAATCATTTGGAACTTATTGAAAAACGCGATCAAGTTCACCGGCGAGGACGGCGAAATCACCATCTCCTCCTCAAACCCGGCGCCACAGACCATCGTCATCACCGTGCGCGACACCGGAATCGGCGTCGAACCCGACATCATGGAACGGATTTTTGATCCGTTCGAGCAAGGCGAGGCCTCGTTCCAGCGGGGCTTTGGGGGACTTGGTCTCGGATTGGCCATTTCCAAATCGCTCGCCCAGGCCCACGGGGCCACGCTCCTCGCACGAAGTGAAGGGCGCGATCGCGGGGCGGCCTTTATTTTAACGAAGAAAACGGTTCCGCCGCAACAGCGGCCAGTTCAACCCGCGGCCGCACCGCTCGAGACCCGAACTCTCCGCATTTTATTGGTGGACGACCACCGGGACACCTGCACCGCCCTGGAGAGATTGCTCGTTCGGCGTGGTCATCTCGTCGCGGCCGCGCATAATGTGCGCTCGGCAATGGAGGCCGCCGTCCGCAATCAATTCGATCTTCTCATTAGCGATATCGCGCTGCCAGACGGGACCGGCATGGATTTAATGATGCAACTGCATGCCATATGCGGCATCCCGGGAATTGCCATCAGCGGTTTCGGCAACAATGGCGATATCGAAAAAAGTCTGCAGGCGGGCTTTTCCGAGCATTTGGTGAAGCCGGTGAAGCTTGAAAAACTCCAAGCCGCTATGGAGCGGGTGGTCGGAGCAGGATCTGTTTCGAATTAAAATCGCGAGTTCCGCGATTCACCGCGCCGGCTTTCTCATTTGCGCAAGGTCGATCTAAAAGTCAAAGACGTCGCTTTTGGCGGAAAAGGCGTCGGGCGAGACAACGGCAAGGCTGTTTTCATTCCGTTCACGATCGACGGCGAACGCATATCGGCGAAAATCGTTCGAGAAAAAAAACGATTCGCCGAGGCCGAACTTGTCGATCTTGTCGAAGTCTCACCGCATCGCATCCAACCGCCGTGCCCGTACTTCGGTCGATGCGGTGGATGCAGTTACCAGCACATCGATTACGAGCATCAACTAGCGCTCAAATTCCGTCAGGTTCGCGATGTCTTGCGTCACCTCGGAAAACTCGCGGATGTCCCAATGCGGCCAATCATCCCCTCGCCCTCTTCCTATCGTTATCGCAATCGCATCACCGTTCATGCACAGGATGGCGTGGTTGGATTTTTCCGCCGCGAATCACATCGCTTGATCGACATCGAGGCCTGCCCCATCGCCAGGCCGGAAGTGAACGACGCACTTGTCGATCTTCGCAGCAGACGGGTGGAAGACGGACATTACACTCTCCGCGCCGGGCCGGGCCCGCGCGTTTTCTCCCAGGCAAACGACGCTGTCGCGGACGCCTTGCGCGACTTGATCGCGCGACTCATTCCATCCGGTCAGGAATTGCTCGTCGACGCCTATTGCGGTGCCGGCTTTTTTTCGAAGACGTTGCTCGAAAAGTTTGAACGAGTTATTGGAATTGATTGGGACACGTTCGCAATCGAAGCGGCGCGAGAGAATGCAACGACGAAAGAGACCTACATCGCCGGCGATATTGAGGAAGAATTACGCCACGCGTTGGCAGGGGCGGTTCATCGAACCGATCTGGGCCAGATTGGCGTTAGCGGGCAGTTGGGGTCAACTTCCCCTACCTCTCCAAACAAAAAAACAACGTTACTGGTCGATCCTCCCGCCAGCGGTCTCTCAGCAGGCACGCGGCGAGTGATTCTCGATCTTGCACCGGCCACGCTCATCTATGTTTCCTGCAATCCCGCCACGCTCGCACGCGATTTGAAGGAATTAGGCGACAAATTCAAAATCGAATCGGTAACGCCACTCGACATGTTCCCACAAACCGCCGAAATCGAAGTGGTGGCATCGGCATCCTGCCGATGAGAACAGAGCGGAGAGCGCATCCAACATAAAGAGCTTGCCACGAAACAAGCGGACATTGAACAGTCACACGGCAAAGCGATGGCTGATTTGATTATCACAGAGACCGGGACGGTGCATCGCCCGCGCAATGTCGATTGGAAGCGCGCGGCCGCGCTTCTCTATGGCGACTGGGGCACGAGCAAAGCCTACGTCATCGGCCTCGCCTTTCTCGCCGCCGGTTTTTCATCGCTGCCAATCATTCTCGCCGTCTGCGTGCTGACCGGTTTGGTTGGAATCAATTACGCGGTCATTTGCCGACATTTTCCCGATGGCGGCGGCGTTTATTCGGCGGCGCGTTCGCAAGGGCGATTGCTCGCCGTTGTCGGTGCGCTGCTCCTCATCGCCGATCTTACCGTGACGGCAGCCCTGAGCGGCTGGTCCGGTCTGACCTATGTCATTGCCGGCACGGAAGATATTTTCTGGCTGAAATTTCTCAAGGACCACATTGCATTCACCACAATCGGCGTGCTGCTCTTCCTCGGTTTCATTAATTGGTTCGGCCCAAAACATTCCGGCACTTTGGCCGTCGCGCTTGCCCTCCCGACAGTGATCGTAGTGGTCGGATTGATCGCCATCAGCGCGCCGTACTTGACGACGCATTTTCTCGCGCCACGACACGAAAGTCTCAGCGCCCTATGGGTTCAGTTTGTCGGCGTGATTCTCGCGCTCTCCGGAGTGGAGGCGATTGCCAACCTCACTGGAGTAATGAAGCTCGACCCGGGTTCCACGCCCGGTCGGCCGAGCGTCGCGCGCGAATCGCGCAAAGCAATTACACCTGTGGCCATCGAAGTTGTTTGTGCAACGGCCTTGCTTGGTTGGGCAATGCTGTCACTGCCGACGGTCATGGAAAAGACGCTCGGCCTGTCGAGCCAGAGTGACATCGCCGCCACGCTCATTAAGCGGCACGAGGACATGCTTCGTTTCATCGGCGAACAATTCGGAACCGCGTCATTCGGACCGTGGTTTGGTCAGGCGTTCGGCTGGGTCGTCGGCATTGTGTTTCTGTTGTTGCTGTTGAGCGCGGCCAACACCGCCATCGTCGCCATGATCGGTTTGCTCTACATGACGGCGCGTGATGGCGAAATGCCGCCGCAATTCAAACGCCTGAATCGACACGGCGTGCCTCTATATCCGCTCCTGATCGCGGTCGGTCTCCCAGTTATTGTGCTCCTGGCCGCAACAAGTTTCGAAGGGCTCGCCGGTTTGTATGCCATCGGTGTGGTCGGCGCGATTACAGTCAATCTCGGTTCGTGCACGTTCAATCGCGCGATCGGCTTCACTTGGTACGATCGCGTCTTGTTCGGCATTACATTCGTTATTTTGTTTTTCGTTGAGTTGACCCTGGCGCGCACAAAGCCGGACGCGCTTTTCTTCGTCGTCTGCGTTCTGGGAGTTGGTCTCGCTTTGCGTGCGTGGACACAGAAGCGCGCGGGTTTCACAACGCTCACTGTCACTCATCAGGTTGCCGCGATGGTTTCGCCCGACCTCGTCGCGACCATGCAACCGCGTTTGGTAGAAGGGCAAAAAATCATGGTCGCCGCGCGCGGCATCACGCCGGTGCTCAGTTTTGCTCTCGATGAAGCGCAACTGCGCAAAGCGACACTCTGCGTGCTTTATGTCAAAGAAGTCGCCGTTTACTACTCCGGCGGTCCGGCGCGACTCGGTCGCGCGCGCTGGCAGGACGATCCGGAAGCGAATGCCATCATGTCGCTCATGCTCAAACTCGGGGCCGAGCGCGATGTCTGCGTCGTGCCGATTTATGCGGTGAGCCAGGATGCCTCGGCCACGATTGTCGATCTTTCCGCCACCATGGGCATCGATTTTCTCGTCATCGGTGCGACCCAACGGACCGCTCTTGCCAATCTTCTGCGTGGCAGCGTGGCCACGAATGTTGCCCAACAATTGCCGGACTCGATTCAATTGCTGATCTTCGGTTAACTTGCCGCATGGCCATGCAAGCACCGAAGGTCTTGATCGCCGATACCATCTCACCGCGTGGTATCGAAGAGCTTTCGTGCGACCATGCGTTGGATGTCATTATCAAAACCGGCCTGACCGAAGAGCAACTTGTCGATCTTGTCCCGGAATTCAGCGCGATCGTTGTCCGCAGCGAAACGAAAGTTAACTCGAAAATCTTGAGCGCCGGAACGCGTTTGCGCGTTGTCGGCCGCGCCGGTGTCGGTGTGGACAATGTCGACGTTGAGGCAGCAACCCGCCGCGGGATTGTCGTGCTCAACGCGCCTGGCGGAAACACCGTTTCCACCGCCGAACACGCCTTTTCGCTTTTGCTTTCGGTCGCGCGACGAATTCCTCAGGCCGACGCGAGCGTGCGGCAGAAGAATTGGGACCGCAAGAATTTCGAAGGTGTCGAACTTTACAACAAAACCCTCGGCGTTATCGGCCTGGGGCGGATCGGAAGCGAATTGAGCCGGCGTGCGATCGCTTTCGGCATGCGCGTGCTCGCGTACGATCCATATCTCTCGGCGACGCGCGCGCGCAGTTTGCAGGTCGAGCTCGTCGATGAGCTAGACGATTTGCTGACAAATTCCGATTTCATCTCGCTCCACACGCCATTAACGGCGGAGACGCATCACATTATCGATCTTGCACGGCTACGAAAAACAAAACGCTGCGTCCGCATCGTCAATTGCGCGCGCGGCGGACTCGTTGACGAAGCCGCGCTGGCCCGCGCCTTGCAAGATCGACATGTTGCCGCCGCCGCGCTCGATGTTTTCGAGCACGAGCCTTTGCCAGACGATTCGCCGCTGCGCTTGGCGCCGAACCTTGTTCTCACTCCTCATCTCGGCGCGTCCACCGCCGAGGCACAGGAAAGTGTCGGCATCGAAATCGCGCAATCGGTCCGCGCGGCCCTGCTCGAAGGAACAATTCGCAACGCCATCAATATGCCGAACCTCGACGCCAAAACATTGTCGATCATTGGACCGCATCTGCGTTTCGGAGAAAAGCTCGGCAAATTTCTATCGCAAGTCGCGCCCAAACGCGTTGACACGCTCAAC